>JBDTMQ010000295.1:0-8168 GCA_039934155.1 Acidobacteriota bacterium
TGCATGGAAGGCACCAGTCCTTAAGACCAGGCGTGGAGCACTCCGCTCTACCGGAGAGTTTCAAGCACGAGGAGCCAGCTCTTTATTTTGATGCATCGCCGCTAACTGAAATCCAGGTCTTGCAACCGGCGAAAGCGAAAGTCAGCGGCGAACTGGCCATGCATTTTCTGTCGAGCCTTCGGATATCCGCTTACCCCATCAGCTTCGAGATCATCGGTTTGGCCGATATTATTCTAATCCAATTCGCCTGCCGCGAAAAAGACGTCTCGCTGCTTCGCTCAAATCTTCGAGCCTATTTTTCAGATTCAAAGTTTCGTGAAACGAGTGACTTTCTCTCCTGCAACTGGCCGCAGCAGGCCGATCGAAAGGACTACCCGGTCGTTGTCGATTTCGGCCTCTCGCACGAGTTCGTCATCCCGCTCCAAAGCCAGGGCGGGTTTTCGATTGACGCGTTGATCGGCGTCGTCGCATCTCTATCCGATGTGAAAATAGGCGAGGCGGCTGTACTGCAAGTCCTCTTCCACGGAACTCAATACGACTGGGCGAACAGCGCGATCCATGCGGCAACCGACATGGCGGGTAACTCCGTTCTTTCCAATGTGCCGAAGATGGCGGACTGTCTCAGACAGAAACTCTCGCAACCACTCTTTTCAGCCGTCTTTCGCGTCGGAACGAAAAGCGCCGACCAGAAGCGTTCGTGGGAACTTGCAAAACGAATCGGCTCGGCGCTTGTTTCCACATTCGCGGTTACGGGCACGGCGCACGCGAATGAGCTTATCCCGCTCTCGAACGATGGTTATAACGAAATCCGACACGAAGAAGACCTCTTGCTTCGGCACACGCACCGGAGCGGGATGATTCTTAATGCTGAAGAGCTTGTCCCACTTGTCCGCCTTCCATCGCCGTCGGTCCGATCGGATAAGTTCGAGGCCGAACGCGCAACCAAAGCGGCCCCGCCCCTAACGCTTGGGAGTGAGAACGAAAAGACAGGGTCGGTAACGCTCGGTAACAATCCTCACGAAGGTGAAACCCGACGGGTCTCATTGTCAGACAAACTCCGAAGCAGGCATGTCCACGTAATCGGAACAACGGGATCAGGCAAATCAACCCTGCTGTTGCATCTGATTAAACAAGACATGGAACGCGGTAGCGGGCTGTGCGTTATCGATCCACACGGCGATCTGGTCGATGATATTGTCGGCCATATTCCAGAATATAGAGTAAAAGACGTTATCTTGTTCGATCCGAGCGATGCCGAATTCCCGGTTGGATTCAATATTCTCCATGCCCATTCCGAACTGGAAAAGAATCTACTGTCTTCTGACCTGGTTGCGGTCTTCCGGCGAATGGCAACAAGTTGGGGAGATGTCATGGATTCGGTCCTCGCTAATGCAATCCTTGCCTTTATCGAAAGCTCTGAAGTCGGAACGCTGTTTGATCTGAGGCGGTTTCTTGTAGAAAAGGATTTTCGCGAAGTCTATTTGAGGACTGTCTCCGACGAGTCTGTTCTGTATTTTTGGAAACACGAATTTCCGAACCTTGCCAGTAAGCCGCAGTCTTCGATCCTGATCAGGCTCGATGCCTTTCTTCGCAACAAGCTGATACGGAACATCGTCTGTCAAAAACAAACCAAGCTCGATTTTCGTCAGATTATGGACCAGCGGAAGGTTCTGCTCATAAAACTGTCGCAAGGGCTGATCGGCGAAGAAAATGCACACCTGCTCGGGACGCTGCTCGTTTCAAAACTTTATCAGACGGCCTTGAGCCGTCAAGACTCGAAGGAGCGGCCATACTGTTGGACGTACCTTGACGAGTTCCAGCATTTCATCACGCCGTCAATGGAAAACATCTTGTCCGGCGTCCGAAAGTACAACATCGGACTTCATCTAAGCCATCAAGGATATCGCCAGCTTCAAAGCCGAAGTCAGGACGTGGCTTCGAGCGTCCTTTCTAACTGCTATACGAGAATCTGTTTTCGGCTCGGCGATACCGACAGCGAAAAATTCGCAACAGGCTTTTCGTTCTTTGACGCAAAGGCCCTCCAAAATCTCGGAATAGGAGAGGCAATCGCCCGTGTCGAACGTGCGGAATACGACTTTAACCTTAAGACTGTTTACCTGCCGAAAGTAGATGAAGAAATCGCCGAATCAAAACGCCAGGCTGTAATCCAAAACACGCGGATAAACTTTTCAAGTCCAAAAGGGCAAGTCGAAGCCGAACTCTTCGCAATCCTTCGGAAGGAAGAGACGATTAAATATGAGAGAGTAGGAAAGGTCGGAAAAACCGAAAAGAGCGTATCCAACGAACAATCCAAAAATAAAAGCGCTGAGTCAGGACCGAGAGAAAAAGGAGGTCCCACAGCTGCATCAAGAACACCAGACTTCAATTCGCATTGCTATCTACAGAATTTCCTCAAACGGACTGGAGAAAGCCATGGATTTGTAGCAACGCTTGAAAAGCAGGTCTTCGGAGGTACAGGGAGGATCGATGTGGTACTCGAAAACGAACACTCAAAGATAGCCTGCGAGATTGCGGTCACGAATACGGTTAACTACGAACTCCAAAATCTCCAAAAGTGTCTCGCCTCCGGCTTTGATAAGGTTGTAGTCATTTCACCGGATCAAAAACATCTTTCGGCCATCAAGAAAGGAGGCGAAAGCCTCCTATCAGTGGAACAATTCTCAAAAGTCTATTTCCTGGAACCCGAACATTTTCATTTGTTCCTTGAAAAGCTGAATGCTGAATCCGCCATGCCGAAAGATGAAAAGGTAAAAGGCTACAACGTCAATGTTTCGTTTAGGGATGACCTTCAAGATGCAGAAACGCGCCAGCAGATAATTACCGACATATTAGAGAACGCCAAAGAAAGGAAGCGATGACTAACGAGGACGGCAATGTATCGAAACCAGTTGGCGGGATCGCTCCGTTCGGCTATCGCTGGCAAGACGGCTCATTAGTTGTCGCTCCATCCGAAGCACAGATTCGAAAACTTATCTTCGAGCTTTTTATCAAGCACAAAAGAAAGCGAGTTGTTGCAAAGCTTCTCAATGATCTGGGCTATCGAACTCGACGCGGTTCTGAGTTTTCGGACACAACCATAGACCGCTTGATTAGGGACACAACCGCAAAAGGTCTTCGTATCGAAAATGGCAAAGAGATCACCGTTGAACCGGTCTTATCCGGCGAGCTGTGGCAGAAGGCAAATAACCTGCTTGGAGAAAAACAAACTCGCCCCGCCATTCAACTCTTTGTCGGCGTCACCTTCTGCGATTGCGGAGGCAAAATGATCGCCGTGGGATGCCTCGAAAAGTACTCCTGCATCGACTGTAAACGAAAGATTAACTCGTCAGACCTGGAAGAAATATTCACTTCGCAGATCTCAAAACTTGAAAGCAATCTTGCTTCTGACAATTCCATAGAAAATTCATGGCCGATTCTTACGCCAAAGGAAAAGCGCGTCCTTATCGAGCAGCTTGTATCAAGGATCAAGATCGGCCGCACCGCTATCATTATGGAATTCGCCTTTCAGGCTCATTCCTTTAAAACGCCGACATCTTTGCAACAGAACGCCACCGACAACAAAACCCAAAATCCGACTAAGCTCAGTGAAAATATTCCTTCGCTCAACGAACCTCTAATGAACGAGGCCGACGCCGCCCGCTTCCTTGGCATCTCAAAGATGACGCTCTTACGCAGGCGAAACGCCGGTGAAGTCGGCTTCTTTCGCGTCGGCTTCCGTATCCTTTATTCAAAAGAAAAGCACCTGATCCCATTTCTGATTAAATGTGAGAAATAGGTCGTTGTTGAGGAAAAGTGATTCATCACTCATTGAACCGGTAGGAAACTTTCTAGGAAACCAACAAAAGCCCAACCAAAACGGCCGGGCTAACTTGTTGATTTGATTGGCTCCGCAGGTAAGACTCGAACTTACAACCCTTCGGTTAACAGCCGAATGCTCTGCCATTGAGCTACTGCGGAATATGGCGCGCCTTTCCAGTCGAAGGCGAACCTTAAGATTAGAAAGTTCCGGATTTCTTGTCAAGTTTGTTGTCGAATTTCAAAAAATCCTTTTCAACTGAGCAAAAGTCCAATACAATCGCATCGACATTTCTAGCAGAGACCCGAATACGATAGCCCCTAAAATTTGTATGCAGAGCCCGATTCGACCGGCTCGAGATCCGATCTGACAATGGTCAATTAGGTCGACTCGCGCAACACATTTCAGTTCCCACTTCGATCGATCCATTCTTCCCGTATGAAAACCCCCAGACTACTTACAAAATCGCGTTTCAAGCTGGCGACGGTTTGCCCGACAAAGCTGTATTACACGGGAAAGCCCGACATATACCCTGACCGATCGGTCGACGACCCGTTCCTGCTCGCGCTGTCGACCGGCGGCTTTCAGGTCGGCGAGCTTGCAAAGTCCTACTTCCCCGGCGGGGTCGAGATAGGTTCAAAACCTGGCGATCACGTCGAGGCCGTGGCGGCAACCGACCGCGAGCTGCAAAAGGAAAATGCGGTCATTTTTGAGGCTGCGGTCCGCCACGAGGGTTTCTTCATTCGCATTGATATTTTGGTAAAGTCCGGCGACAGGCTTGAGGTCATCGAGGTCAAGTCAAAATCATATGAAGAAGGCGTGTCGGCTTTTTTTGGCGCCCGCGGCGGCATCAGTTCTGAGTGGAAGGAATATCTCTACGACGTGGCGTTTCAAAAAATGGTCGTCCAGGCCGCATTTCCGCAAGCCGATGTTTCTTCATACCTGATGCTTGCCGACAAGGCAGCTGTTTGCCCGTCGAACGGCCTGAATCAAAAGTTTCGCGTCCGCACCCGTGAGAATGGCCGGAAATATGTCGAGCTTGCATCGGCTCTTGATGAGGACGAGCTGAATGACTGGATCCTGGAAAAGGTTCCGGTCGATGAGGCATGTGAGCGTATCTTTGCCGGCACTGAAATGGGTGACGAATCCTCCGGACCGCTTCACCTGCGCGCCGCCGAATATGCCCGCATTTACGAGCGTGACGAGCGCGTGACCATACCGATCTCTCGCACTTGTAAGTCCTGTGAATTCCGGGCAACCGAAGAAGAAGAGAAAGCGGGCAAGATCAGCGGATTCAAACAGTGCTGGACTGCATCGCTGAATTGGACCGCGGCCGATTTCAGCACGCCGCCCATCTTTGATGTATGGAACCTGAATTATCAGCGTGCCGACAAATTGATCAGCGATGGCCGGTTAAAGATCAGCGACATTACGATATCAGACCTCACAATAAAAGAGGCCGAGCGCGGCCTAAGTCAGAGTCAGCGGCAGTGGCTTCAGATCGAGAAAGCGCAAAATGGTGACCCCTCTCCGTTCATCGATAAAGACGGCCTTCGCCGCGAGATGGCCGGTTGGAAATTCCCGCTTCACTTTATCGATTTTGAAACCGCGACGGCCGCGATCCCTTTCAACCGCGGCCGCCGCCCTTACGAAGAGATCGCTTTTCAGTATTCGCATCATTTGGTTCGCGAGGATGGAACGGTCGAGCATGCGAGCGAATATCTGGACGATCGCATCGGCGTTTTTCCCAATTATGATTTCCTGCGGGCATTGAAATGTGATCTCTCCGCCGACGACGGAACTATCTTTCGGTATGCTCCGCATGAGAACACATATCTCGTCAAGATCTATGACCAGTTGATGCGAGACGCGGAGGATATCACGGACCGCGACGAGTTGTGCTCTTTTATCAGATCGATCACCACCCGCACGACAAATGGGGATGCGAACCTTTCCTGGAACCCGCCGCGGGCGATGGTCGATATGTGCGAGCTGGTAAAACTTTATTTCTATCATCCACATACGTGCGGATCGAACTCGATAAAGAAGGTCCTGCCGGCCGTTCTCCGATCCTCCGACTTTCTGCGCGATAAATATTCGCGGCCGACCTACGGGACCGAAATAAAAAGCCGCAATTTCAATGGCGGCCAGTGCTGGTTCATCGTTGAAGGAGATGAGATCAAGGATCCTTACGAGTGTCTTCCGCCGATCTTTGGCTGTGACATTATCGACCGCCTAAGCGACGAGACCGATCTGAAAGACGGCGGCGGCGCGATGATGGCATACGCACGGCTGCAATTCGAAGACATGTCCGCCGACGAGCGTCGCGAGATCTGTGACGCCCTCAAGCGGTATTGCGAATTAGACACTCTGGCGATGGTAATGATCTACGAAGCCTGGCGAGAGATGGTGTAATAATATGCCTAAACACACACCTATAACCCGCGAAACGGAAGCGAGCGTAGAGGATTTTTTGAACTCGGTAGAGAACGAGGAACGCCGGTCGGATGCGTTTCGCGTACTTGAGATGTTCAAGCGTGTGACGGGTCTGAAATCAAAAATGTGGGGCACCGCTATCGTCGGTTTCGGCAATCATCCGATCACGTACGCGGACGGCGGCCGGCTCGATTGGATGATGACCGGTTTTTCGCCACGCAAACAGACCATGACGCTCTACGTCATATCCGACTCGCCAAACCAACCCGCTTTGCTCGAAAAGCTGGGCCGCCATTCTACCAGCAGAAGCTGCCTCTATATCAAACGGCTCTCGGATATCGACGAAACGGTTCTCGAAAAGATTATCAAGGACGCATACGATCATTCAGAGAAGAGCCGGGCCTCAGTCTGACAAATACGTCCTGCCTGCGTATAATCACGATTTACGGTGAATACGCACAACCTTGCAACAACTTTCACGATACTATTCGCGATGGCGTTGAGTCTTGCGTGTGGCTCGACGGGCGAGAAGGTTGTGCTAGATACGTCCCTTCCATCCCCGTCCCCCGTCGCTGAGTTCAAGATCCCGACAGACTTTAAGGAGTTCGATATCGGGCCATTTCGATTATTCGGCCCGCCCGATCTAAAGAAAAAGAATGTACAGGGAATCGACAGCGAAATTCACGAATTTGAAAACCGCGATTTTGCGATCGGCATGGATATAAGCCCGATGCTCTATGGAGAAGAATACGAGCTTACGGATCAGTCTTACCAGCACGAGACCGGGACTGTTGTTATCGATGGAAGAAATGTTAAGTACATAAAAGGGGACCTGAATAAGAGCCTTCCAACGGCGGCGAGAAATGCGGACGGGAGCAGATCTCCTCCAGAAGAAAAGCACCATTTCGTCACCGTTTTTATTCCACAAGCTAATGCCGTCGTCTCGGTGAATTACCGGAACGAGGCATCAACAGGATCTGTCTTCGCCATTCTCCAGTCGATCAAGGTGAAACAATAGAAATAACCAAGTGAATCACGAATTAATTCTCATCCTCGATTTCGGGTCACAGTACACCCAGTTGATCGCGCGGCGTATACGCGAACAGGGTGTTTATTGCGAGATCCATCCATACACCATTTCTGCCGACAAGGTGCGCGCCCGCCGGCCAAAGGGCGTCATTCTCTCTGGCGGGCCGTTTAGCGTAACGGACGAGGGCGCGCCGCGGCTGGCGCCGGATTTTTACGAACGTATCGAGGCGCCGATCCTCGGGATCTGTTACGGGATGGGATTGATCGCCGTTGATTTTGGCGGCACGAGCGAGCCGGCGGCGCGGCGTGAATACAGTCACGCGCAGCTGCGGGTGCTGAGCGGAAAAACGGTCCTTTTCAGCGACCTGCCATTCGAGCTTGATGTTTGGATGAGCCACGGCGACCACGTTACGACGCTTCCGCCGGGCTTTCAAAAAACGGCCACGACCGGCGACGTTATCACCGCCATTGAATCGCCCGAGCGCTCGATTTACGCCGTTCAGTTCCATCCTGAGGTCTCGCACACCCCGCTCGGCAAAGAGATACTTCGAAATTTCCTATTCACGGTCTGCAAGTGCTCGGGCGACTGGACGCCGGCGCATTTTATTCGCGAAGAGATCGAAAAAATCCGAGACACCGTCGGCGAAACGGGCAATGTCGTCTGCGGCCTTTCGGGCGGCGTCGATTCGACCGTTGCCGGTACGCTCGTTCACGAAGCCATCGGCAACCGCCAGCATTGCATCTTTGTCAACAACGGCCTGTTGCGGGCGGGCGAATTCGAAGACACCCTCGCCGTTTATCGCGAAAATCTTCATTTAAATGTGACGGGCGTTAATGCTTCCGCCGCGTTTTACGATGCTCTTGCCGGTATCTGTGACCCCGAACA
>JBDTMQ010000296.1:0-3289 GCA_039934155.1 Acidobacteriota bacterium
GATGTAAGGAAAATGCCCCGAATTTTGGGGTTGGAGAGGAGATTTTTTGTGCAGCGATCATCAAAACCGTCGAAAAATACCTGGCAGCCGATAAAAACTCCGAGCTTAGCATCGAGGATATAAACGGCCTGTTGTGCCAGATCCAATGTGACGACCTCCATATGGCTATTGCATGCTCGAACGGAAACGAGCGTGCATGGTGGGAATTCGATCAGCAGCATCGGTCCTATCTGGAACGGGTCGCTCGGCACCTGGCAAAAACCGAGGTTGATGCGCAGGAGGTGATCGACAGCGTTTACGTCGAACTATACGGAACACGTGTTGTCGACGGCGAGCGTGTCTCAAAATTCTCCACCTACAGTGGCCGCGGCAGCCTTCGCGGATGGCTTCGAACAGTTATTTGGCATTCGCTCGTGGATCTTCATCGTGCAAGCCACGACGAGGTTTCGCTGGATGAAATGACCGAGAATCTCGGCGAGGGACTGGCACATGCGGCATTTGCCGAAAACGCACCCGGCGGTGAGGCCGAGATGATCGATCAGATCGCGCGCGACCGTTATCGAAAGGCGACGCTGACCTCGATCGAATCTGCGTTTTCGTCCCTCGAGCCGCACGAAAGACTTCTCCTGCTCTATTATCACGTCGATGAATTAAAGCTTCGAGAGATCGCACGGCTTGTGGAAAACGAGACGTCGCCACTGCGGGGCTGGTTTCAGAGACGGTCTCAGACAAGGGAACAAAACCCGTCGGGCCGAATTCATGAATCAACGATCATGCGATGGCTTGAAAAATGCTATTCGCGCGTTTTGCAGCTTTTCAGGGTCGAACTGGTGGATAAACATGGACTTACTGCCGAAGAGATAGATATCTGCCTGGAGCTGGCGACAAAAGATCTGGCCGGCAACAGCCTGTTTCGAAACCTTTCAGCGACGTAGATCCGACCGAATAACTGCCGTCGGTTTCGCCTGAGTAAAAAAATATTATGCAAATTAAGGCCCGAGGCAGCGTCAGCTATCTGGGAGGCTGGTATCAAAATGAAAAACACGGGACAGATGAATCCGCCAGAACTGAAGATACAGGGTTTATTAGACCGTTACCTTGCCTCACAACGCTCGATCGGCGTCGAGGTTGGAGGGCCGCATCTCGATGAGGATCACCTGGCGGCATTTACCGAAGGTAATCTCAGCGAGCGCGAGGCGATGCCGATCGTCGCACATTTGGCTGACTGTTCGTTCTGCAGGCACATTACCGCAGAACTGATCAGACTCGATCTGGCTCTTGCGTCAGAACCCGGACCCGTCAGGGCTGCGTCAGAGGCGGCCGAACCGACAAGGATCTCGGCCGTGCTTAACGGATTGCTGTCCCGGATCTTTGGCACAAACGACGGTGCGGTGTTTGCCCACAACGAAACTGAAGGATCTGACGAAACGGACGAATCGAAAAAGGGTAGAGAGCAAGAGGACAAAGAGCAATAACCGAACGAGAATGCATACAATTTATAGCCCGCGATGCAACAGCTTGCACCGCGGGTTTTTTATATGTCCTGTAACAATTTCGGGTCAAAAGGGTTATTATTTAAATTAAGGACTGACAGTAGAGTCGTGGAAAACAAAGTGTCCGATAATAATAGCGATTGCCCTTGGGCCGGCCGCCCGATCTCAGTGCAACGGGTCGCAACGGCGAAACTTCCTACCGAACATGGCGATTTTTTGATCGCCGGCTATCGATCTCTGAATAGTGACGAGGAATTCGTGGTCCTATACAAAGGCGAAATGAATCCGGACGTACCGACGCTTGTTCGCATTCATTCACAGTGTCTAACGGGCGACGTTTTCGGCTCTATCAAGTGTGATTGCGGGCCCCAGCTGCACAAAGCGATGGATATGATCCAGGCCGAAGGCCGCGGCGCGATCGTATATCAACAGCAGGAAGGGCGAGGTATCGGTATTATCAATAAGATCCGGGCGTATGCTCTACAAGACGAGGGCGCCGATACGGTCGAAGCCAATGAGAAATTGGGCTTCGAAGTAGATGCGCGGACCTATCAGCAATGTGCCGAGATCCTCTTTGACCTCGGCCTCTGCCAGGTGCGGGTCATGTCGAATAACCCTGATAAACTCAACGCTTTAGAGGAAGCAGGACTTCGCGTAATCGAGCGAATACCGATCGAGATAAAGGCCGAGGAAGCGGCCGCCCACTATCTTCGTACAAAAAAAGAAAAACTCGGCCACCTTCTGAATTTTTGATCCTATTCAACTTTTTAGTTATTGTGTCCATAAATTTGGACATAATTATCAATTTGGGCGCTTTGAAAACCCCTAAACTGCTTAAATTCAACCACTTATCATTTACGACAGTATGGGCATAGGATTTGCCTAATATACCTGTGGTTGTAAATGCACCTCGGCAAACTGCCACTGGAAAGAGCATCTTACACAATTTTTAGAAAGGAATATCTGAAGCATGAAAAAGAATATTAAGTTTTTCGCGTTCGCTATTCTTGCAGTCTTTTCATTATTTTTCGTGACTGCAACAATGGCTCAAACGAGTACAACTGGAACTGTCGAAGGCGTCGTTACCGACCCGAACGGGGCGGTCGTGCCGGCAGCCAGTATTACACTTAGCGGCCCGAATCTTATTCGTCCGCAGACCACTACATCAGGACCAGACGGCACATACCGCTTTTCATCGGTCCCTCCGGGCCGGTATTCTGTCAACGTTGCCGGGGCGTCAGGCTTTAATGCCTACAAGCAGGATAATATCGAGGTCAATCTTTCGAGATCGACAACGACGAATATTACCCTGGCACTGCAAGGTGCGACCGGCGTTGTTGACGTCGTCGCCACCCCCGAGATCGACCAGAACAGTAATGTGACTGGTGCGAACATCTCAACTGAGTTTTTCTCGAATATCCCGACTTCGCGTACGGTCCAGGGCCTTTATACGATCGCCCCTACCGTTGCCCGTTCGGGACTGCGTGACGCTTCGGGCCGCGACCGCGATCCTTCGGTTGCCGGTTCATCGGGTCCTGAGAACAACTACATTCTCGATGGCGTAAACACTACCGACCCCGCATTTGGAGGCGGCGGAGCCAATCTTCCGTTCGAGTTCGTACAGGAAGTAGAGATCAAGACTGGCGCTTTTGGCGCCGACCAGGGCCTTTCGACGGGCGGCGTATTCAACGTTATCACCAAGTCGGGAGGCAATGAGTTTCACGGCGACATTTTTGCATACGGTAACCCGAGCAGCTTTGTCCGTGACACCAAGCACTTCCCGTTCACTGGCCTGG
>JBDTMQ010000297.1:0-11548 GCA_039934155.1 Acidobacteriota bacterium
TCGCCTTTGCTGCCGGCACATTCGGGCAGGAACGATTTGTACGGCCCGTTGACCAGGCGCCAAACGACGCTTCGTTTCTAGCGTTCCGCACCAAATTGATCGCGGCGGCCGAGTCCCGCGACGCTAAGTTCATACTTTCTATCATTGATCCAAAGATCGAGCTCAGTTTCGGCGGCGACGCGGGCCTCGCCGATTTCAAACGCATCTGGAAATTGAATGCGGCTAAAAGCCCGTTTTGGGAAGTTTTCCTGCCGGCGATCCGCAATGGCGGCCGATTTGACCGCGACCCCGAGAGCAGGCAGATGATCTTTGCTGCTCCTTATACCTTCGACGGATTTCCCGAGGATCTCGACGTTTTCGAATACCAGGCGATCTTTGGCAGTGACGTTAACCTCCGTTCAACGCCAAACGCTGACGCGCCCGTTGCGGCACGGCTCTCGTACAACATCGTCAGGGTCGATCACGACCGGTCGGTCAAGCGAAAGGGTTCTGACGAAGAGTTCGAATGGTACCGCGTCGAAACGCTCGGCGGGCTAAAAGGTTTTGTAAAGTCAGAATTTGTGCGCAGCCCGATCGATTACCGTGCGGGATTCCAGAAAAAACGCGGTGTTTGGAAAATGATATTTTTTATTGCGGGTGACTAGTTCAGAGTGCAAGCTTCAGCTTGTTTTCTATTAATGTACTTTTGGCGAAAATTAACGGACTTACAAAGATCGCGGGTTTTGAAGTGTCAGAAGATGCGAAATCTTCCGTGGCATCCTCCGCCGCACGCTGATTTCGACGGCTCATACACATTTATTTTTACTGCTGCCTGTTTAGATCATGAGCCCGTTATCGGAAATACTTCTGAACGCCTTGCAGTCTTTGAGCAAAGTCTCGTGAATGCGTGTCGCGAGGTCTGTGAGTTCGTATTTTCTTGGTGCGTTCTTCCCAATCACTACCATATATTACTTCGGACAGATCGCATCAAGGAACTCCGAAAAACGCTCGGTCAGCTGCATGGCCGAACGTCCCGATACTGGAATCTGGAAGACAATCGGGTCGGTCGCAAGGTCTGGTACAACTATTTCGATCGTGAAATGAAACCCACTAGACATTTCTGGGCAAGCCTGAATTACGTGAACAATAATGCGGCACATCACGGCTACGTCGAGCGATGGCAGGATTGGCCGCATTCAAACGCGCACGGATATCTCAACGATGTCGGGCATGAGGAAGCTGCGCGAATATGGCGGGAATATCCAGTGTTAGATTATGGAACAAAATGGGATGTCTTCTGAATTAGAAAAAAAAGCTAAAGCTTGCACTCTGAACAGTGTTTCACGCTTTTCCAATCGCGTCGCAAATTACGTTAAATATCGTCCCGGATATCCTGCCGGCGTTCTACGCGTTTTTAAGGATGAGATGGGCTTGACGACTGACTCGGTCGTCGCGGATATCGGTTCCGGCACGGGTATTTCATCGCGCTTTTTTCTTGAAAATGGCAATCAGGTGATCGGCGTCGAGCCAAATGCTGCGATGCGTGTGGCCGCCGAAGAATATCTGGCCGCGTTCCCAAATTTCCGAAGCGTCGACGGCACGGCCGAACGCACCGGTCTCGACGAAAATTCCGTCGATTTTGCCGTCGCCGCGCAAGCCTTTCATTGGTTTGACGCATCAAAGGCTAGAGACGAATTTGCGCGCACCCTGCGGCCTAGCGGCTATTCGGCTCTGATCTGGAATGAACGGCAGCTCGACACGAACGAATTCCTTCGGGATTACGAGCGGCTGCTGATAAAATTCGCAAACGATTACGAAAAGGTCCGTCATGAAAATATCGACGAAAATGTCCTTGCCGGATTTTTCGGACGCGGCTTTCAGCGTCAAACATTTGAAAATCAACAGGTGCTCGACCTCGACGGACTAAAGGGCCGATTGCTTTCGGCGTCATACATGCCGGCCGAGGGCGAACCGCGATACGCCGAGATGATCGACGAGCTTCGCAGCCTGTTTGCTAAACACGCCGAAAGCGGTAAAATCAAGCTCTTATACAACACGAACATTTTCTTCACTCAGATTTAGCTTTATGGATCAAAGACCCGGCGCAGTACAGGGAGTTAGAACGATATCGGTCGCGCATTCGCCCGATTCGGACGATGCGTTCATGTTTTACGGCCTTGCCACGAATAAGCTCGAGACCGAGGGGCTGAAATTCGAGCATACGCTCAAGGATATCCAGTCGCTTAACGAGGCGGCAAAGATCGGCGTCTATGACGTAACGGCCATCTCTTTCCACGCCTATGCTTACGTCGCCGACAAATATGCTCTGCTGCCGCACGGTGCGAGCATCGGCGACAAGTACGGGCCGATCGTCGTTTCAAAAGAACCCCGTTCAGCCGACGAGATCGGCGGCATGAAGATCGCGATCCCCGGCGAGATGACCAGCGCGTTTTTAGCTCTGAGGTTATTTAATTCAAAATTTGAATACGAAGTTCATCCGTTCGACCAGATAATCGACGCCGTTCAAAAGGGTAAAGTCGACGCTGGATTGCTGATCCATGAGGGGCAGTTGTTCTATAAACAGCTCGGTCTCGATAAGGTGCTCGATCTCGGCGAATGGTGGCACGAACAGACCGGCCTGCCGCTGCCGATGGGCGGCAATGTCATCCGCCGCGACCTTGGCAAAGACCTGATGGAAAAGGTCTCGCGTCAGCTCCACAAAAGCATTGTCTATTCGATGGAAAATCGCGAAGATGCGCTGACCTATGCGATGCAGTTCGCCCGCGACATGCCGGTCGAGCTCGCCGACCGATTCGTCGCGATGTGGGTCAATGACCTTACGCTCGATTACGGAATGCGAGGCCGCGAAGCCGTTCGCCGCCTACTCGACGAGGGTCACGCCGCCGGCATCATCCCGCACAAAGTCGACATCGAGTTCGTCGACTAACAATGCCTAAACCTGTCAACTTTTACCTGTTCCTGTGCATCTATCATTATGCGAAATTATTAAAACGATGATGATAAAAAGACTTGCAGGATTGATGGTGCTCGGTGCCATGGCCGCGGCTGCGGCGGCCGCACAGACGTCGAATATAGTAAAAACCAGCCTCGGCCCGGCCGAGGCCGACCGGATCGTAAGAAATTCACGGCGCATGAGGCTGCTTTTCGCAACGCGCTCAGCGATTATGTATTTAACCGCTCGGCTACGATCCAGACGATCGGCATGGGCGGTCAGGTGACCGGCACTTATCGCCGTGATTCGTTCCTTACCTTTTCACAGGACGGCAAGCGATTCGAGCGGATAACATTTTTTCCCGTTCCGACAATAACCGAGATCTCGGTCACGCCCGAAGATCTCGAGGATCTCGGTGGCGTCAATCCCTTCGCTCTCGAGCCATCAGTAGCCGACCAGTATAATTTTAGCTATGTCGGCAAGGAAAAGATCGACGAGCTGAACCTGTACGTTTTCGATGTTACGCCAAAGGTCATCCCTGACCCAAAGAAAACTAAGTTGAGGCTGTTCACAGGGCGTATCTGGGTGGACGACCGCGACTTGATGATCGTTAAATCAAAGGGCAAGGCCGTCCCCGAGACCAAGAACAATAAGTACCCGGTCGTCGAGACCTGGCGCGAGAATATTGACGGCAAGTACTGGTTTCCGGCATTTACCTCATCCGATGACGAACTTGTATTCGACAACGGCAACGTCGTGAAAATGCGAATGCGGGTGAAATATACTGATTATGCGCTTGGCCGGACCGATGTTCAGGTTGGCGGCGAAGAAGAGATAATTAAAGAGCCGAAGCCGGCCCCGTCGCCGTCACCACAGCCCCAAAAGCCGTAAGATCAACTTGCTAATTCGGCGGCGATCACCGACCGAGTTTCATTCAGAATATCCAGAATGGCCGTCGCATCAGCGAGGCCCTTTGTTTCGATGGGCGGCATCAGAACCATCTCGATCGTTCCCGGATATGCGACGCCCGTCCGCTTTCCCATCATTCGGTCGGTATTTTTTATCGCAACCGGTACGATCGCCGCACCGGTCTGCATTGCCAGATGGAATGCGCCTTTTTTGAATGGCAGCAGCTCGCCCGGCATCGCCCGCGTCCCTTCGACAAACACGCCGAAAGAATAACCCTTCGCCATCACGCGGCGCGCCTTTTCCATCGATTCCTTTGCCTTTTCGGGATCTGAGCGGTCGATGGCGATGATATTGACAAAGCTCATTCCCTGGCCGAGCACCGGTACCTTGAGCAATTCTTTCTTGGCAATCAGGCCCATTCGCTTTCCCGTAAACCTGAAAAGCGTCGCCGTATCCAAATAAGAGCGATGATTCGACACGAACACGTACTGCCGGTCCGGATCGAGATTTTCGAGGCCCGTTACGCGTATGCTGGCACCGCATTGCCCGAGCCACGTTTTTGCACCCCACAATGCGATCGGATACAGCCACAGCCGGCGGCCGATGATCCACAAGAATAGAAGTGCTGGCAGAGCGACAAAGAGCAGCATTGAGCTAGCCGCGATCCAGTACCACCAATAGCGAAGTTTGCCGGCGAGCCGCGATTTGTTAGACTGCTCAACAGGAAACACCAGCTTTGTATTCTCTATCGCCGTTTCGGCAATCCTTTGCATGCAAAACAGTCTAAAATTTAAAGTCCAAAGTCCAAAGTCCGCGTTGGCCGCCGCATTTGCGTCCATCCTATTTCTTTTCATCGTTTCGGCCGCGGCCCAGGTCCCGACGCCCAGATCTGTGCTGGGATTCACGCCGGCCGATGACCGCACGATCGCCGATTGGCAACAGATCACAGGCTATTTTGCAAAACTTGACGCGGCCAGTAACCGCGTAACGGTAAAAGAGATCGGACGCTCGACGCTCGGCAGGCCGCTGATCGTCGCCTTTATCTCGTCGCCCGAAAATATCCGCAATCTCGAAAAATACAGGCAGATCAGCGCACGTCTCGCCGACCCTCGTACCGTCGCCTCACAGCCAACCGAGCTCGAGAAGTTGATAAAGGATGGCAAAACGATCGTGTCGATCTCATGCTCGATCCACTCGACCGAGATCGTTGCCTCGCAAATGTCGATGAACCTCGCATACGAGCTAGCCTCGGCAAACGATGCCGACACAAAAGAGATCCTCGGCAACACGATCCTCCTGCTCATACCGTCGCCGAATCCGGACGGCATCGATATAGTCGCCGACTGGTATCGCAAGATGCTCGGCACAAAAAGCGAGGGCACGAGCCCGCCTGTGCTCTATCACCATTACGCCGGTCACGACGACAACCGCGATTGGTTCATGCTCAACCTGAAAGAAACTCAGGCGATCACAAAGCTCTTTTGGCAGGAATGGTTTCCACAGCTTGTTTATGACGTGCATCAACAGGGCCGAAACGCGTCGCGTTTCATCATTCCGCCGTTCTTCGACCCGCCAAATCCGCGTGTCGCGCCGGCGATACTTCGCGAGGTCGGGCTTATCGGCTACAAGATGGCCGCCGATCTCCAGGCAAAAGGCGTGGCCGGTGTCGCGACCAATTCGACCTACGATACATGGTGGCATGGCGGCTTTCGCTCGGCGCCTTATTTCCACAATTCGATCGGCATTTTGTCTGAGGCGGCAAGCGTCGATCTGATGTCGCCGGTCAAGGTGACGCCCGAAGAATTAAAACGCGGCCGCGGCGTTCGCGGTCTGCCAAATGTTACCGATGCGGTGACCAATTATCCCGACCCGTGGGAAGGCGGCGATTGGCGCGCCCGCGATATAAATGACATCGAGATGACGACCAGCCGCGGGCTCTTGCAGATGGCGGCCAAATTCCGCGGGCGCTATCTTCGCAATTTTTATCAGCTCGGCCTCGCTAATCTGACGCCGCTGCCTGACGAACCGCGGGCTTTCATAGTCCCGGCCGGCCAGCCAAATGCCGAGACCGTATTCCGCTTTCTCGAAATACTTAAATGGCAGGGAATCGACATATTCGAGATGACACGCGAGCTCGAGGTAAAACACGATAAGGCTTCAGCCGAAATGCATGAAGTGCCTTTGGGCAGCTTTCTGATCTTTGTAAATCAGCCGCAGAAAAACAACGTACTTAGCCTTTTCGAACGCCAGGAATACCCGCACCGCCTGTTGCCGAATGGCGACGCCGAGGCGCCGTACGATGTAGCCGGCTGGACGCTGCCGCTGCAGATGGGCGTCGAGACGATCGAGGCGTGGGCTTTTAAGGACCCGGCCGGCATCAATGCCGCGCTCAAACCGCTTTCGACGGCCGATCAGGCAAGGGCCGTGCTCAACCTGGGGCCTTCCCGCGGGCCGTTTGCAAAGGTGTCCTATCCGCTTAATTCATCGCCCCGCATTGGCCTGTACAAAGGCTTTACCGGCTCGATGGACGAGGGCTGGACACGGCTTGTTTTCGACACTTTTCAGATCCCTTACACATCGGTCGGCGACAGCGAGATGCGCTCCGGCGCACTGTCTTTCGATTCGATCGTTTTGCCGGCCGACAGCGAGAACACGATCGTACGCGGCCTTAGCGCGCAGCGATATCCGGCCGAATTTACGGGCGGCATCGGGAATGAGGGCGTGGCCAATCTCAAAAAATATGTCGAGGGCGGCGGCAAGCTGATTTGTTTTGACGACTCGTGCGGCCTGGTGATCAGAACTTTCGGGGTGCCGGTAAAGAATGTACTCGACGGCATCCGCCGAAACGAGTTTTATAATCCGGGCTCGATCGTCCGGCTCAGCGTCGATACCAAAAACCCGCTCGCGCGTGGGATGCGCGACGAGACGCCCGCCTATTTCACGACAAGTTCGGCGTTTGAGATAACAGATCCGTCACGCGTCTCGGTCGCCGCCCGCTATGCCGAAAAAGACGCGTTGATGTCAGGCTGGATGCTCGGCGAAAAATATATAAACGGCAAGGCCGCGCTGATCGAAGCGCCTTACGGCAAAGGCAAACTCGTGCTGTTCGCCTTTCGACCGCAGCATCGCGGGCAGAGCTGGGCCACATTCCCATTCATCTTCAACGCCCTGGAAAAGTAGCGGAAAGGGTTCAGGGTCGAATGCATGCAACTCCGACCGTGAAAGAGCGGATATATTCATCGTAAAGCATTTCCCCTTGCTAACGCGCGGGGTTGTGCCTTATGCAGGTCCCGATACAGGGTTCCAGATTCAAGGTTTGAGGTTCACAACCCTCAAATCTCAGATCCCAGATATCAACCTCCGGGTCGTAAATCGTAGTTCGCGAATAGCAAATCCAAGATCCCAATTGTCAGACAGTGTACCGGAATGAGACAATACACTTCTTTTCGTGCCTTATGAAGTTACGCTGGCGCTTCGGCATAATTGCCGGAATCTTTCTTGCCGTTTTTTGCCTCTATCCGCAACTGAACCTGATGTATCTGCGGGGCGACGCGTGGAACGGCCATTATGCGTATAACGACATCGACGAGGTGGCCTACGCGTCATACGTGCGTGCGCTGATCGATGGGCGTCCGCGTAAGAACGATCCGTATTCAGGTCGTGACGACCGGCCCGAACAGCCGCAGCCGGAGTCGCTTTTCTCCATTCAATTTGCCGCGCCGTACACGATCGCTCTGCCGGCTCGAATATTCGGCTTCGGTGCGCCGTGGGCGATGACGCTTTCGGGCGCCGCTGCGGGATTTCTGGCGGCGCTCGCCGGTTTCTGGCTGGTCTTTATGATCACGCGTGACAATTGGTTCGCGATGGCCGCGTCGCTCGCCATCTTTGCGGGCGGAGCTCTTGCCGCCGGCGAAGGCGCGTTACCCGAAATACTCTTTGACGGATTTTCGTATCCGTATTTTCCGGGCTTTCGCCGCTACATTCCGGCGATGGCAATGCCGGCGATATTTGCGTTGTTCGGCGCGGTCTGGGCATTGCTTAGACCCGCCGCCGACGAAGGCGACAAAGCGTGGCCGCGCGGACCGATCTTCATTTTTGCAGGCGCCTGTTTCGCATACACGGTATTTTCCTACTTTTATATCTGGACTACGGCCGCGGCCTGGCTCGGCAGTCTGTTTGTGGTCTGGACCTTATTCAGGCCCGAGGGCTTTCGCCGCGATCTGAAAAACTTTGGCATACTGGGCGCCGCCTGCGCCGCGGTGCTTATCCCATATGCATGGCTTTTGTCACGGCGGTCTGAAACGATGGATGACGTGCAGCTGCTGGTCTATACACACGCCCCGGACATTTGGCGGGTGCCGCTATTGATCAGCGTCGTCTGCATCCTGCTGATCGCTGCCGGTGCCGCCAACCGCCTGTTCGAATGGCGCTCCCGTTCGACGCTTTTTGTGCTTGCGACGTCGCTCGTCCCGCTGATCGTCTTTAATCAACAGGTCATTACCGGCCGCTCGCTGCAGCCCATTCATTATCAGGTCTTTATCGGTAATTACGTCACCGGCCTCGCCTTGTTGCTGACGATCGGTCTGCTTACGGCAAACCTTCGGATGCGCTGGCCGCTGATCGCCCGGGCTGCATCGGCGGTACTTCTGTTGGCGGCCATTGTCTGGGGAACGGTGGAATGTTATTACACGGTGCGCGTTCTGGACGAAGCAAACATCGAGCGTGACCTAGCACTGCCGGTCGCCCGCCGGCTCGAGGAGCTGGCCGCAAGCGAACCCAACCCGCATCGAATGACCGTCCTGTCTTACGACGGTATTTTCGCCGATGACATGCCGACCGTTGCGCCGCAGAATATTTTATGGGCGCGCCATCAGCACGTCTTTGCCGGGCTCACCTGGCATGAAAGCAAAGAGCGGTATTACCAGTACCTGTATTATTCGAATGTCGATGAAAAAGGCCTTGACTGGCTGCTGACGAACGATTTTGTCTCTAAGATCGCGCTCTTTGGGTGGGGCCGTCACACCGACCGTTTGAGCGCCGACTCGAAGCCCTTGACCTATGGCGAGATCGCCGAAGAAGTTGCGCGGTACGGAGAATTTCGCCGAAATTTTGATACAGCGGCGGCGACACGGCCGATGCTTTCATTTGTCGTCATCAACAACGAAATGAACACCGACCTGACAAACCTCGACGCGTGGTACGAGCGGTATGCCGAGGAGACGATCGGCAAATTTACGATATTTCGCGTCCGAATACGTGCCGGCAACTAGAAGGATCGGCACAAAAAAAGGCCGCCAGATCGGCGGCCCATATGTATTGCTATGAAAAAAAATTCTTAAGCGGCTAAAAGATCATTTGACGTCTCTGCAAAGACACGCCTTCCGTTCAAAGCATCATCGATGATCTCACGAACGGCCGAAGCATCTGGATTCACTTCCATTCTCGCACATGCGCGAAGATGACGAATTATGCCCTCGGTCGCGATCTCGATCGAATCGCCGTTCAATTTTGAAAAACGGCGAGCCTGAATGTGGTCGATCTGCAGGATCCGGTCCTGCAAAGTCATTGGTTTAGCTGCTGCCACTTTATACTCTCCTTGCGTATGTTTAGTCCCCCTTGTCAAAATCTTGTTGAACTTAGAAAAACGCCAGCCGCCCTAAAATAGTCCATTCAAAATCAAAAGGTTCTCTTAGTGATTTAGTTGAAATTCGCAACTTTTACGTTGCAGACAATCGGGTGACTGACGCAGTCTCAAATTAATAAATCAAAGTTTAACACAACATTTTGGGTATGTCACTAAAATTCTTCAGGGTGATGCGTACTAAAGCCGGACAAAAAAAGGCCGGTGACGATGGGTCAGCCGGCCGGACCAAAATACTTATCGTAAGAGGCCTATTTTCCGCCTACAGAATCTTTCATAGCCTTACCAAGACTGAACTTGACAGTTGTTTTTGCCGGGATCTTGATCGTTGCGCCGGTCGCCGGGTTACGGCCCTCACGAGCCTTTCGCTGCGTTTTTTTCAACTTTCCGAATCCCGGAACGGTAAATTCACCATTCTTTTTAACTTCTTTGGACGCAAGCTCAGCCATTGAATCCAAAAGCCCTTTTACATCAGCCTTCTTAAGTCCGGATTTATCGGCCAAGGCATTGACGATCTCAGTTTGTGTCATTCGAGCCATAATCTAATTAACCTCCAACGTGATTGTGAATAAAATTAACTACTTTTTTTAGAACAGAATAGTCTGCAAGGTAATGCAGCAGAAATCGAAACATGTCTTCGACGAGCCAACCTGATTGGTCGGGGCGGCAAGATTCGAACTTGCGGCCTCACGGTCCCAAACCGTGCGCACTACCAGGCTGTGCTACGCCCCGTCACGTTTCAGCTAAGAAACGGGTTCAAGTGTCGAATTTTACTGGCGAAAAATTGATTGGTCAAGTCAAAGTGCCGTAAAATCAAGGAAAAATCGCTTTATTGCCTCAGAAGCGACGGCCCGATGGCTTATTTGCTGCTTAATATCATCCGAAAGCTCGCCAAATGTCCGATCGAACCCCTCAGGAATGAACAATGGATCGTAACCAAAACCATGACGGCCCCGTGCCACAAGCCCGATCTTTCCTTCGCAAACGCCGGTTGACGAAATGCGAATTTGACCCTGATCGTCCGATACGCTCATCGCGCAAACAAACCTTGCCCGACGATGGTCCTTTCCGGCCGCGTCGATCTGTTCGAGTAGGAGAACTAATTTATCCTTCCAGCTGGTTTGCGGACCGCCGAATCGGGCCGAATGAACGCCGGGCCTTCCGTCAAGAATTTCGACCTCAAGACCTGAATCGTCCGCCAGCGTCCATGCGGCCATCTGTAACGCATAACCGCGTGCTTTCAGTACGGCATTCGCGACAAAGCTGTTTCCGGTTTCTTCAACCTCGGTCAGATCGGGAAAATCCGCGAGTGAAAGCATTTGCAAACCCGGCACATCGATCAGTTTTTCCATTTCGCGAAGTTTGCCCGGGTTGGTTGTTGCAGCGACGATCGACCGAATTCTGCTCATATTCTATGATCGCCGACGGCCGTATCTCGCCCGCGGTCATCTATAATAAGGATTGCCAAATTTTTGCCCGCGTTGTATAAATGAAATGACGATGCCGTTCGCCCCCTGCCTAAAATAGCACTTTCTTTTAAGCTTTTAGAACCCTTAACTTACCGTATGTCCGCTCTATCAACTTTATCAGACGATATATCTATCCTGTCTTTTGAGATCTATCAAGAAGTGCCGGACGATATTGGACAAACGGTAAATCCCGACGTTCTTGCATTCGAACTCGGTGTTTGGCTTGCGGGTCTCAAGACGTTTTTTGGATCGCCGGGCCGCCTTTTCGGTGCAGCGGGCACCCCTGAGTCAGGCCGCGATTGGAGCAAAGAATGCAAGCTGGTCCATTCCGTTCTATTGATCGCCGCACGGCTGACCTCAAAGCTAAATTCTTCGGTACGGCGATCAGCTGACCCGAGCGTAGAAATTCAAGCGAAAGATCTTAACGAGATCTCTAGTGTGATCCGCGATTCCGTGGTATTGACAGAAAGTTTTATCCGTTCCAAACCCGCTGATATTCAGGAATTCGGACTTTTCTGCAATGCGATCAGCACTATCTTTGACGGATCCAGGGCTGTTGAGGATCTGATCGACCGCGCAGCGCATTCCGGTGAGGAA
>JBDTMQ010000298.1:0-4774 GCA_039934155.1 Acidobacteriota bacterium
GTCGCTAAAATCGGCCGATTAAGGCAATTTGACCCAATAAGTGTAAGATTTTATAGCACTGCGAAGTTCGGAGCCGTACACGGACATTTCGGCGAAATGCGTATGCGACCATTTAAAATAGTATCGGGCGGACAGACCGGAGTCGACAGGGCAGCTCTCGATGCAGCTATTGACCATGGCATCGCGACAGGCGGATTTATTCCGGCAGGCAGGATCGCGGAAGACGGCAAGATCCCGGTCAAGCTATCAAGGACTTGTTGAAACCGACTCTACGGACCCGAGCGTCCGTACAGAATTAAATGTGCGAAATTCCGACGCGACGCTCGTTTTGATCCGGGACACACTCGCCGGCGGCACGCTGTTTTCCGTTGAAATAGCTCATAGCGTCGAAAAGCCGGTGTTGGTAGTTAACATCTACGAGCAAGGAGCATTTGATAAAACTGAGTCGTGGCTGAATGAGAATAATGTGGCCGTACTGAATATCTCGGGGCCGCGTGAATCAGAAGAAGCTGGCATTTACGCCGCGGCGAAGCCCTTTATCGACTCGTTGCTGCGCTAAAAAAGGGGCGAATATCTTCGCCCCTTATGATCACCGTGTGATAGTCAATGGATCTACGGATTTGCCCGTTGGATCGTGAAAACTGAGTAGATCTTACTCGTCGGCGTATTTACCTCGACATCTTCGACGGTAAGGAAAAGACCGAAATCTTTGAGTGCGGTTTCACTGCGGATCTCGCCTTCGTCCCTGCCCCCGGTGTTTATCACCTGACCGAGCTTTGTATATTGGCCGTCAGCCGATCGTGCCCAGAGAACGAAACGTTTATTCGTAGGCACTTTTTTCATATCGCTAAAGCGCATTTTAATGGTCGTTTTGCCGCCCTTTGGATCGATATAAGCCTTCCCATCCAGTCCCTGAAGATCGCCGTCAAACTTTACCCTTACTTCCGTATCATCCTTAAAACTCGGGACGTTGAGAAGAGGAACTTCATAGGTCGATGCGATCGCTTCAGCCGTCGCCACGGCGTTAGACTCGCCAGTCCTTACACGCGGTACTACGGCGTAGCCGGTCGGCAGTTCGCTTCTAAATAAAACAGGTGTCGATGTATCGAAGGCCGTCAATCCCTGTGTTGGCGACAATACCAGCATGAACTGGTTCAATGGTGTTGAGAACTCGGCTTTAGCTATACCGTTTTGTACGATGACAGGTCCCAGAAGGGTCGGAGCCCCGGAAGGATCGACAGCGTACGCATAAAAGTTGTCAGCGCCCATGACGCCGTTAAGATCGAGCATCACCCTGGTACCATCGGCAGAACGAATAATGTGCGCCATTCCCTTAGCGCTTTTAATAGTTGCTCCCGGGGCAAGATTAACAACGACCTCTTTACCAACGGGATACTCGATCACGCTCCAAGACCCGTCTGGGTTCTGGACCACCGTCCTTGTCGTCACGGTCGTATCTTGCGCTAATACCGCCGTGCATAACGTCAAAACAAGGCCCAGCACCATGGTTGAGCATAATATACCTTTCCTCATTCAATTTGACCTCCCTTGTTAACTTGATGTCGGCAATATGCCTAATCCTATTGCAATCGACAACTCGCAAAAAGCGTGCCAACAGGCGTCAAATCAAGCAGTGGGAATGGTTTAAGTAAGCGTCAAAATTTGCGAGTTTTCTAATTTTGTCGGTTAGTGTACGGAGTCATTTCACCTGACAGCTTTAGCTTCGTCCCATAGAGCATCCAGATCTTCGAGACTTACATCATCGGGCGACCGCCCTTTTTCAGCCAGAGATCTTTCGATAAATTCGAATCGCTTTCTAAATTTGCGGTTCGATCGTTTAACGGCCGTTTCAGGTTCGACGCCAAGCCGGCGAGCAAGATTCACAGCCGCAAAGATCAGATCGCCGATCTCTTCCTCAACATTTACCTGGTCGTTATTTTGGATGGCTGTTTTAAGCTCTGCTGATTCCTCATCGATCTTGTCAAAGATCTGTGTAACATCTTTCCAGTCAAATCCTATTTTTGCAGCCTTTTCGGTGATCTTGAGCGCTTCCAGTAATGCCGGAAAATGGATCGGAACATCATCCAAAACGGAGTTAACAGCACGCTCAGGCTTGCCGGATTCCCGGCGTTCGTTTGCCTTTAGCGTTTCCCAGTTATCCAGAACGTCCTGTGCCCGCTCGAGTTTCTCATTACCAAAAACATGTGGATGACGAAGGACGAGTTTTTTCGTAATGCCTTCGATCACCTCGTCGAGGGTAAAACGGCTCTGTTCGGCGCCGATGATCGAATGAAACACGACCTGCAAAAGCAGATCTCCGAGCTCCTCACGAAGGTGATCAAAGTCACCAGTTTCATCGGACATTTGAATGGCATCAAATGTTTCATAAGCCTCTTCGAGCAAATACCTGGAAAGCGACTGATGGGTTTGCTCGCCGTCCCAAGGGCAGCCGCCCGGCGCGCGCAGCTGTGACATTACCGAGACCAATGAATCAAAACTTTTGCTCATATAAGGCAAGTCTATCGAACAGACGCCATAGTTTGAAACAGGGCCGACAAAAAAGAGTTTTCACGTCTCGAATATACCCTGGCCATCCCGGAAGCGTTTTCCGCTCACGGGCGCGAAATGTTAAAATCAGCTAAGATAAAAGCCTATGATCGGACAAGATGAGAACCAGGAAGAAGTCACTTTTAAGGTGACCGACCGTCGCAAATTCAACCCCGACGGCAGTGTAAAAGAAGGTATCGTGATCGAGCCAGAGCCTGAGCGGCCTGTAATGGCCGCGGCGGAAAGTCGGACGGCGACGGAGCCGGCGATCGCGACCCCAGACCCCGATATGCCCACAGACGCCGAGGACGACGAGATCCCCGGGATCGATGATCCGGCAAGTTTTGTGAATTTTCTGTCAACGCTGGCGACAAATGCAGCGGCCGCTTTGGGTGCGGTGCCGCATCCCGCTACCGGCCAACGCTCGCTTGATATCGAGAGCGGTAAATTTTGGCTGGACGTTCTGGCGATGCTAAGGGATAAAACAAAAGGCAACTTGCACGCTAAAGAAGCCGAACTGCTCGAATCCTTACTGGGAGACCTTCGGATGCAGTATGTTACCGTCGTGCGGGCAACTGAAGAAAAGCTTAAATCCCAAGCCGCAAAGAAATTTTCTGAAGCAGATATTCTCGGAAAGAAATGACTCGCCCGCGACGGGACCTCCTGTCCGGTCGAATGAGATCGTCTGAGTGATCGGACGTGTGGGATCACGGTGTTAGATCTCGGACCGGATATGAAGCTGACCTTTTTAGGAACAGGGACCTCAACAGGCGTGCCGTCGATCGCGTGCGACTGTGAAACATGTCTGTCCGATGATCCGCGGGATAAACGCTTGCGCGTCTCGGTATTGATCGAACATCACGACAAAAAGATCCTGGTCGATACCTCATCCGACTTTCGCCAACAAGCCTTAAGAGCCGGGATCGAGCGGCTTGACGCCGTATTGATCACGCATTGCCATGTCGATCATGTGTTTGGCCTCGATGATATTCGGCCGCTGAATTTTAAGTTCGGGGCGATGGGCGTTTATGCCAATGAAACGGCCTGGGTCGACCTTCGACGCATATTTCAATATATTTTCAATCCTACACACTTTGGCGGCGGCCTTCCTCAGCTGATCCCGCATACTGTCGTCGATAAGGCGTCCTTTTGCATAGGAGAGAGTATAACGGTGACGCCGATCGAGGTCATTCACGGCCAACTTCCGGTCGTCGCTTACCGCTTCAACGATTTCGCATACGCTACCGATCTGAAGATCATTCCGCCTGATTCGATGAATGCCCTTCGCGGACTGGATGTACTTGTATTGGATTGTGTGCGGATTAAGCCACACTCGACCCATCTGTGCCTCGAAGAGGCGCTGGCCATTATCGAAGACCTGGCCCCGAAGCGTGCATTTCTGACGCATCTCAACCACGATATCCTGTATCGGCGAGATTCATTGCTATTGCCAAAAAATGTTCAGTTTGCTTACGACGGCCTGATCGTACAAGACTAAATGCAAATAACCATTCGCGAGGCAGCCGTCGACGATCTGGTTTTTATCATCCGCATGCTCGCCGACGATTTTCTTGGCCAACAGCGCGAGCAGATCGCCGATCCGCTGCCTGAAGGTTACCTCAAGGCCTTTCAAGAGATCGTGTCGGATCGTAATAACCACCTATTTGTTGCCGAGCTTTCCGATCGGATCGTGGGCACCTTTCATCTGACTTTTACGCCATCGCTAAGCTATCAGGGCGGGAAACGCTGTACGGTCGAATCGGTTCGTGTGGATGAGAATTTGCGAGGGCGGGGCTTCGGTCTTCAGATGATGCAATGGGCGATCAAGCGGGCTGGAGAGGAGGGGTGCGTCTCGATACAGCTAACCACCAACAATCAGCGAAATGATGCTCAAAGGTTCTACCAGGGGCTCGGTTTTGAATCCTCACATTTGGGAATGAAGCTAAGGCTGCGGTGAATTTGCCAAGAGTTCGTGCAGCGGCCGTCCACAGATATTGTGGCTATGAGAGTTATGCTATAGGACTTAAGGTTTTAACGCGATACTTAAGGACGAACACCTTAATTACTGTAAATACACATATTAGGGTTTAGTTTAAAAACCACTAGATTTTGTGTTGACTTTGCCTCACTGCTACAATATAGTCTATATCACTGTAGTAACGCTCGAAGGGTTTTGGTGGTTTGAAAGTACGTACGCGGAGGCTTTGGCCTCCGCGTGTGCCCCGAA
>JBDTMQ010000299.1:0-1856 GCA_039934155.1 Acidobacteriota bacterium
CGACCACTACTTGAGGTTAGAAATCTCGTCAAATACTTTCCTGTAGATAACAGCGATGATGTCGTCCGGGCGGTCGATGATGTTTCGTTCGAAATTCGAAGAGGTGAGACACTTGGCCTTGTGGGAGAGTCCGGCTGCGGGAAATCGACGGTCGGCAGGTGCCTGCTTCGGCTTATTGAGCCGACCAGCGGCGAAGTGTTTTTCGAGCAGCAGAATATTGTTGGGCTGCCAAACAAGCAAATGCGGGCGTTACGGCGTGAGATGCAGATCATTTTTCAGGACCCTTACGCGAGCCTTAACCCGCGTTTGAGTATCCGATCGATCGTTGCCGAGCCGTTAAAGATCCACGGCATTGCCGATAAACGCCAGCGACGCGAGATCGTCGGCGAGCTGCTTCAGAAGGTGGGACTCGATCCAAGATATATGGACCGCTATCCGCACGAATTTTCAGGCGGCCAGCGCCAGCGTATCGGTATCGCCCGCGCGCTCGCGCTAAAGCCAAAGCTGATAACTTGCGATGAGCCGGTCTCGGCACTCGATGTTTCGGTCCAGGCCCAGGTCGTTAATTTACTGCAGGACCTGCAAGAGGAATTCCGGCTGACATATCTATTTATTTCACACGGATTGGCCGTGGTCGAGCATATTTCGAACCGGGTGGCTGTGATGTATTTGGGAAAGATCGTCGAGATCGCCGATTCGCGTGATCTATACGAATTTCCGCTTCATCCTTACACTCAGGCTTTATTGTCGGCGATACCGATACCTGATCCCAAAAAGCGACGGGAGCGAATCGTGCTGGCCGGTGACGTTCCGACGCCTATCGATCCGCCGTCCGGCTGTCGTTTCAGAACGCGCTGCCCAATAGCTATTGAAGAGTGTGCTAGCATCGTTCCCGAGCTTCGGGAATTGCGAAGCGGGCATTCAGCCGCGTGCATCCGTGCCGACGGCTATGCCGACGCCCCGATCACTGAAGCGGTTAATGAAACAATCACTAGAAATTGAGCGTAAGTCTCAATGATCCGTTAAGCTCTACTCAACTAAAACCTGTGAGGAAAATATGAATCGAATTGCTGGGATCGTGGTCGCCGCTATCGGGCTCATCATCGCTGTGTTAGGCGTACTTAAGGTGCTGCCGGGTCTCACTCAAACCGGCGTAATGCTGATCGTTCTCGGCGGGTTGATCATCGGCCTTAGTTTTATTTCGGGGCCGGATCCGGGCGACACCCCGCGGGAAAGTACTCCGTCAACGCTCGTCAATATTTTCTTTTCACCGACCGAGGTTTTCCAGCAGCTTCGCCGACACCCGCGATGGCTGGCCGCCGCATTGATCATGTCGCTGATGACCGCGGTCTTTTCCAATCTTTTCCTTTATCGCCTTACTCCGGAAAGAGTCACGAACTTTACGATCGACAAGACCCTGGAAATGTCGTTCCTGAACGACGACGCGCGCAAACAGATCGAATCGGGAAGAAAGGATGCGATCGATCAGGCGAAGAACCCCGTTATTAGGGCCGGCCAGGCCGTATCGAGCTTCGGCGGCCTGGTAATATGGTTTGCTTTTCTAGGTCTGTTCTTTTTTGTTTTTGTATTGGCGATGGGTGGGAAACTCAACTACTGGCAGGCATTTTCGGCCGCGGTTTATGCCTCTTTTCCGGTGGCGGTCATCAGATTTATTCTTAATACGATAATACTTTTCGTAAAAGACCCGGTCGATATTCACCCGATCACCGGACAGTCATCTTTGGTACAGGACAACCTTAGTTTTTTGGTCACTGCATCAGAACATCCGGTGATCTATACGGTCCTGGCGAGTCTCAGTCTGCTTTGGTTCTATTGGATATTTCTCAATATCACTG
>JBDTMQ010000300.1:0-5361 GCA_039934155.1 Acidobacteriota bacterium
CGGCTACGCGATCCGAAATTTCGGCGCTCCCGGCGACCAGCCCGTGCCGGCGGATTTTGACGGCGATGGACTGACGGATATAGCCGTCTGGCGTCCCTCTGACGGAAATTGGTATGTCATTAATTCGTCAGATGGCGCGTTTCGTACGCTTACGTGGGGCATCGTAGGTGATATCCCGGCCCCGGCAGATTACGACGGCGATCGCAAGGCCGACCTTGCCGTTTACCGTCCATCCGACGGAACCTGGTATAGAATTTTGAGCACCGGAGCATTCTCGTTCATAAACTTTGGCGTCGCCGGCGACAAGCCTTTGCCGGGTGACTACGACGGCGACGGAAAAGCTGATCTGGCTGTCTTTCGGCCGAGTACTGGCACGTGGTATTTCCTCAGCGCAGGCAATACCTTTAGATATTTCAACTGGGGCGTGGAGACCGATATACCGGTGCCAGGTTTTTATGATGGTGACAACCGTATGGATACCACCGTATTCCGGCCGTCGACCGGCGAATGGTGGATACTTCGTAGTTTCGGTGCGGGTGGCATCACGCGCATTGTTTGGGGCGAGAACGGTGACATTCCCGTGCCGGCAGATTATGACGGCGACGGCCGCACAGACGCTGCCGTGTACAAACCATCGACTGGCGAATGGCTTATTTCACAAAGCGCCTTCGGTACCCGAACGGTCACTTTCGGGATCGACGGCGATCTGCCCGCTCCGGCTTCTTATCAAAGATAAACAAAGGAATTAGAAAAGTCTCGGACGCTGTGACCGAGACCTTTTTGCTGACATCTGTCGAATATCCTAATAACGCCGGCGGCCGTAAAAGCCGTCTTCGTAACCCTCGAGATATCCCTGTCGGTAAAGATAATCTGAACTCGTTGGGTCGCCCTGCGCAGGATAAACTCCAGTGTTGCGATATACATTCGACTGGTTGAATTTACCCTTTCGCCGATCGAATTCACCGGCCAAGAGGCCGTTCTGATACCCGGCGTAAACCGAGCGATCGGGCACGCGCCCGCGATTGTAAACCTGGCGATCATTTCGGCGGTTCTGTTCGGCCCTGGCATTTTCTTTAGCGACCTTGCGCTGTTCCTTCTCGATCCGCTGCCGTTCCCTCTCGATCTGTCGCCGCGTTTGAGCGCTGACGTCCAGACTGCTGAGAATGATCACTGAAAGCCCTAAAACCGCGGCCATAAATAACTTATTAAGTAATGATGATCTCATAATGATTCCTCCATCGACGTGAATTAACCCGAGCACGACCACCTTGTATCTTGCAATCATTATGCCAATCACCAAATACCCGAAGTTGCCCCAAAAATAGGTTTGCGCATCGCAAAATGGCGGTTTTTTGCACCTTTTGCGACAGCACAGTTTTGCTTTTAATTCGCGGGTGTCGGCCGACTGTGCTATGTTTTATTCAGCACGAACGGAAACTTTTTTCGAACTGATGAATTAAATGATGCATAGTTTGATCGGGCACCACGATCTCGGTTCTCTTGATGGACAATTATAAAGCGATCTATTTATGACCTCACTTTCTGGAAAAAACGCGGACGCGAATATTTTTTGGGGCGAGCTTACGCCCTGTGATCATATGGTTCAGATCTATGAAGATGATGAAATATTCATGGACAGCCTCGAAGGATATGTCGCCGGCGGTCTAACGGCCGGTGACGGCGTCGTTGTGATCGCGACCGAAACTCATATTAGTTCGCTGAACCGCCGCCTTGCCAAACACGATATCGATATTCCGACTGCGGTCGACGATGAACGTTATATCGTGCTTGAGGCTGACGAAACACTTCCTCAATTTATTTACGAAGGCTGGCCGGATGACGACAAGTTCAGAGCCCTTATTCTCGGCCTGCTCGAACGGGCCCGCGGTGACGGACGCCGTGTCCGCGCCTTTGGCGAGTTCGTGGCGCTTCTTTGGGGACGGGGGCATAACGCCGCAACGGTCCGGCTCGAACATCTCTGGCACCGGCTCTGCGCCGAACAGGGTTTTTCGCTCTTCTGTGCTTATCCGAGAATAGGTTTCACAGATTATGCGCTGAAGTCTCTGGAGGATATCCGCTCGATCCATGCTCGCGTTATAGGTTAATAGCTTTGTTCTCAAACTCCTCATTAATTACCAACCGCGGATTTGCCGTGCATATCCGCCGCCGTAGATGGCATCTATTCTTGCAAGAGGTGAAATAGCAATGTTCAAGTCCTTTCAAAAGATCGCCGTGATTTTCGGAATTTTGTTGTTTGTAACAGTGGCCGCATCGGCCCAGGAAGAGACCTCAAAAGAGGTCAAAAATGCGGCGAAAACCGCGCAAAAAGCGACCAAAGCTCTCGACAAGATAATGAGCATATCTGATAAATCGATCCCTCAGGATCTTTTGGCGAAAGCAAAAGCGATCGCCGTATTTCCGGGTGTGGTCAAAGCCGCGTTCATTATCGGCGGCGCCGGCGGCAAAGGGTTGATCAGCCGGCGTCTCGATTCCGGCTGGAGCGCTCCGGCGTTTTTCAAGATCGCCGGCGGCAGTGTCGGATTTCAGCTCGGAGGATCTTCGACCGACGTCGTTATGCTTTTCATGACCAACGACAGCCTCGAGAATCTGCTCGAATCGCAATTCGAGCTTGGTGCGGGTGCTTCGGTTGCGGCAGGGCCGGTGGGCCGTTCGGCATCGGCGTCGACCGACGCTCAATTTCAGGCGGCGATACTGACATATTCGCGAACAAAAGGCGTGTTCGCCGGTGTCTCGCTGGCAGGCTCGGTGCTGAGCCCTGACAACGACGCGAATCTAGCGCTTTACAATTTGCCGGCGAAAACAATGCTGACGGGCACCAACAAGATCGCGCTTGCCGACATTCCGCCTGCGACGCGGCCGTTCCAACAGGCCGTAACTCACTATGCAAGATAGACCGCTGATGTCGGCCCGCGACATTCACGCATTCGGCATCGAGATCGTCTATAAGCAACTTGAAAAAGACTCGTGGGCGATCGAGTCGGCCGACGTCGATGCCGACATCAAAAGCGAGCCGCAGATGATCGCACGCAAAGATGACGAACTCGCCTTCTTTGTCATCCGCACTGGCATGCATCCCGGCCGCGGGCGTTTCGAAGAGGGCCAGGAAGCTTTCGAAAGATTGGTCCATCATGCTCAACAGCACGGTGCTTCGTGTTATTTTGCCAGCGTCGGCCTTGCGAATTCCGACGGCACGACCGACGACGAAATGTCCGTTCCCGAAAAGGGTGTAGCGTTTAATATCGTCTTCGACGGTCTGGTCAAAATGGAACTGCCCGCCAATACTGCGAACGGTAATGCCCCGGCTGCCGTGTCTTAGGCGTATTTACAAAGATCATCGATCGAGAAATTCCCGCCGCAAAAGATAAGTACGACTTTGCTTTCAGGCGAGAAGTTTTCTTTTAGCTGCTCGGCGGCCGCAAGCGTGCACGAGGCGGCCGGCTCGGTCATAACCTTCAGGCGTTCGAGGATCAGCCTCAGCGCCGACAAAGCTTCGTCATCGGTCACCACCGTTACACTTTCAAAATATTTCTGTGCGAGCTCAAGCGTAGTTTGCGATACTGACGGAGCCCCGAGCGTTTTCGCGATCGAGGTTATCGCCGGCAGCTCGACCGGATGCCCGGCCGCCAGCGCCTGTGCCATTGCATCCGCACCGACGGTCTCGACGCCCCACATTCTGATCGCCGGATGAATACTTTTAGCCGCGACCGCAACACCGCCCGCCAAACCGCCGCCGCCTATGCTTACAAAAACGTCGCTCGCGTCCGGCACTTCGTCAAGGATCTCAATTCCAAGCGTTCCCTGGCCCGCCATCACCAGATCGTCGTCAAATGGATGGACGAACGAATAACCATCGCCCTCGTATCGTTTGACCTCGGCAAAAGCCGCGGCGATCGTCGGCTGAAGTTCGACGCGGGCACCGTATCCGCGTGTGGCATCGACATAATTTGCCGGTGTCGATTCAGGCATCAATATCACGGCATTTGTCCCGAGCACGCGCGCTGCATAAGCGACAGCCTGGGCATGATTGCCGCCGCTGACCGCGACCAGTCCACGACCGCGTTCCTCTTCAGAAAGGCTTAAAACCTTGTTGAATGCGCCGCGCACTTTAAATGAGCCGGTCTTTTGAAAAAGCTCGAGTTTTACATAGACCTGACAGCCGAGCCTCTCGCTCAGCCCGCTGCTCATTTCAAGCGGGGTCTTTCTAATATACGGTGCGATCCGCTCGCGGGCCTCTTTCACGTCGTTGATATCCATATTTACTGATAAATCGGGCGATCTTATATATTTCTGCAGCAGCGTTCATGCGGCAGGATATCCGCCGATTCGATTTTGGCATTGCGGCCATGCAAGTTCAATCGCAACTGTTGGGTTTGGAGAGTCTGGAAAGCTGAACCGAGAAAGAGAAAAGAATTAAGCGGATAGGAGTTAGGAGATGTAAGCCCTCTGAAGTTCCTTACCACTTTACGTTCTTTGCCGCTTTCCGGTTCTTTCCGGTTCTTTGCGGCTTTGCGATTCTTTGCCGCTTTGCGTAACTCTGCGGCACACAAAAACTAACGCAGAGAACCGCGAAGGGACACAAAGGACCGCGAAGGCCACGACCGATATGATGCGTTACAAGGCTGGTGCTCAACCTGGCGACGTTGCAGAAGCCCGCGCGTCAGCAAGGGCGTAATTAGCATTCCCCACATTCATTTCGCGTAGATGGAACGGGCGGAAACCTTCGGATCGCAGATCGAGGTTGTTGTCACGCGCCGCCCGGGAATGTTAAATTCGGCTCGACGATCGCTATGAATACCCTCTATTACAGCGACAATCTGAACATCCTTCGGCGGCGGTATATCCCGGATGAGTCGCTCGATCTTGTTTATCTCGACCCGGCGTTCAATTCGAACCGCAATTACTACGTGCTTTTCAAAGACGCGAGTGGGCTTGATGCCGATTCAGTGTAATGCAGAACCATTCCGCTCAATCATAAGTTGGGCGGCTTCGAATTGATGGATGTGTGATTCCTGTAATTTCAATGTCGTGAGTAAAGGCATCTCGTGAATAGAAATTTTTAATACTTGCAATCGCGATCATCGTTGCTGCCTTCGCGGGGGTGATGTTAATTTGTTTTAACAAGCTGCGGGATTAGTAGTTGTGATTATTTTGTTTGCTAGTGCATTCGCTGCTGTCGCAATTAATTTGTTTATGCGTTTGCGCGGTTAAGTTCACTTTATTAAGGAGTCAATATGAAAGTTAGAAATCCCTTTGTGCCTTTGCCTGCTCTTATCTTTTCTCTTCTGGGGTTATTGAAATTTTCCCAAGACGTGAGAACCGTCAATGTTGTTGGTTTGTTTG
>JBDTMQ010000301.1:0-9452 GCA_039934155.1 Acidobacteriota bacterium
AGGCGTCGGGCGTCGATGTGCAGATCGGCTCGACCGAAAAAGCGACGCCGGGATATTATTTGAAGATGGAAACAGCAGGGGGAAACGTAAATAAAACGAAAAGTGCGGATAAAGCCTTTAAGGCAATGGAAGGATATATAAAAGGCTGAGAGGCAGACGCGACGCACTCCTCGGTCAGAGACCGCGGGCTTAACGCTGGAATTGCTAGGGAAAATCTATAAAGCCTTTTGCATCAGCAGATCGGTCTGAGGATCCGATCCGAGTTGAAAGACGTGCTGGCCGACGAGACGGAATCCGTTCTTTTCATAAAATCTTTGAGCCCGCGGGTTGAATTCCCAGACGCCGAGCCACATCACATCGCAGTCTTTCTGTTTTGCTCTTTCTAAACACGCGTCCATCAGCATCTGCCCGACGCCGTGGCCAAGATACTTTTGGTGCGAATAAAGACGATTTAATTCTATCGGCCGCTCGGCCGTAATTCCCGACTCGATGTTTTCGATGATGATCTTCGCGTAGCCGGCAGGTTCATTTTCGAATTCGGCGATCAAAAAGATGTTCTTATCGTCAGCCAGTTCGGCAGTGATCTGTTCCAGATTAAATGCCTGGCGCATATAATGATTCAGATCGTCGGGCGCGTTTTTGGGATGATGGGCAAAGGCGTCCCAGAAGGTCGTGTATGCGAGATCGGCCAGCAGTTTTGCGTCTGTGGGAATTGCTTCGCGGATCGATATCACAACAGTTCCACTCCGTAAGCAGTAAAACTGCCATCAGTACTCATGAGAGCGAGATCTTCGACCATGGCCTGAGCAACGATCATCCGGTCAATCGGATCATTGTGATGAAATGGGAGCTTAGCAACCTGGATCGTATGAGTGCGTATCGATCAAAATACGCATTTACATGTATTTCTCAAAGTCCTCAATCGGCGCATCGAAATCGTCCGCGATGTACAATACGAGTCCTTTCATGCTGCCGAATTGGAGCGGCTTCTTATCTCCGCCATTTTTGTCGGGCTTGGACAGCTTGATCAGCTTTTTGTCCTCCATTTCGTCGAGCATCGCTTCAGCTTTCGGTTCAAGAATTGTGACTTCAACAGTTTGCACAAGCAGATGTTAACATAGAAATCGTTTGTCAATTTAGCGTTTTGAATGTGTTAAGTTTTCCCCTATCGATTTTTGTTCATGATCAGCTTCGCGATCGTCTGAAGCTGCATGTTTGACGTGCCCTCGTAGATGGAGCCGATCTTTGAGTCGCGCCAGAATTTTTCGACAGGGTAATCTTTTACATAGCCGTAGCCGCCGTATAGCTCGATCGCTTTTGAAGCGACGCCCTCGGCACAGCGTGACGAATAAAGCTTGGCGATAGCGGCCTCTTTTACAAACGGCTTACCGGCATCTTTAAGTCGGGCCGCGTTGTAAACCAACAGCCGTGTTGCTTCGATCTCGACCGCCATTTCGGCAAGCTGAAATTGAACGCCCTGAAACGTGTTGATCGACGCGCCGAACTGCTCGCGTTCGGCCGTGTAGCCGATCGAGGCCTCATACGCGCCCTGCGCAATGCCGAGCATTTGAGCGCCGATGCCGATGCGGCCCTCATTAAGCGTTTCGATCGAGACCTTATATCCTTTGCCGACCTCGCCCAGCACATTTTCTTTCGGCACTTTGCAGTTCTCGAGGATCAGCTCGGTCGTTGAGGACGCTCTGATCCCGAGCTTGTCTTCCTTTTTCCCGACCGAAAATCCGTCGAAACCCTTTTCGACGATAAATGCCGTAATGCCTTTATATCCAGCGGCCGGGTCGATGGTAGCGAACAACACAAAAATTTCGGCCTCGTTGCCGTTAGTGATCCAAAGTTTTTGGCCGGAAAGCTCGTAGTGATCGCCTTTATCGACGGCACGTGTCTTCAAGGCAAAGGCGTCCGAGCCGGATGCCGCCTCGCTCAATGCATACGCTCCGACTCTTTCGGACGCGAGCATCGGCAGATATTTCTTTTTCTGATCGTCGTTTGCCCAGCGCATAAAGGCGTTTGTGACCAGCGTGTTGTGAACATCGACGAACACGGACACGGATGCATCGACGCGGGCGAGCTCTTCGATAGCGAGGATGGCGTTGAAAATGGTCGATCCGGCGCCGCCGTATTCATCTGGCGATTCGATCGCCATCAGGCCGAGCTCAAAACACTGTTTGATCAGATCGGGGTCGAGTTTTGAGGCGTGTTCCATCGATTCTACACGCGGCCGAACCTCGCCCTCAGCAAATTCGCGAACGGACGAGCGAAATAATTCTTCTTCTTCGGATAAAACGGTCAACCCGCTGTTTATCAATGCCTGGCCGGCGGCGGTGGTCATATATTTATTTCCTGTAAAATGCTTTATTGATCGCTTTTTGGATAAAATATCATTTTAATCACCGTCGGCGGCAAAGGCAAAGCAGTGGATCGCGAACAAGAAGACGAAAATCAGCCGGCCGAGACCCCGGGTCTTGCGGCCAGACACGCCGGGAAATTAAAGGTCGCCGGGCTGCTGCTGACGTTGAGCGGGATCGCCCTTTTTGCCTATTTCGTCTATTCGGTGGGCGTCGATGAGATCGCCCGGAACGTCGCGAAATTCGGCATCGACGGCTTTGCGATAATTCTCATTATCTATTTTGTACGGATCTGTGCGCGAGCCGGGGCATGGACGCTGTCGGTCTATGAGCCGTATTCGCTCACGATGCGCGACACGATCCCGGCGGTCGTCATCGGCGAGGCTCTCAGCAGCATGATCCCGCTGGGTATATTGATAAGCGGCACGTCAAAGGCGGTCGCCGTTCGCCACCGTGTCCCGCTTGTCGTCGGCCTATCGTCGGTCGCGACCGAAAATCTCTTTTACAGTATCGCGACGAGCCTGTTTTTGATGCTCGGCGCTTATACGTTCGTCCGTGGGTTCAACCTTGAAAGCGGCTGGGAAATAACGATCGACCTGCTGATCGCGGCGATCGGGGTCGTCGGGCTGTTTCTGATCGTGCTGATCATCAGGCAATGGCATTTTGCCAGCGAGATATGTGAATGGCTTTATCGACGGGGCTTTCTGACCGGAATTCTCGAACACGGCCGGCTGCAGGTGAGGTTGTTCGAAAATTTTATATACGGCTTTTATCGCCGTTATCCGGGCAGGTTTTTACCGATCCTGGCCTGTGAGGCGGCGTTTCATCTGCTCGGCATCTTTGAAGTTTGGTTCATTCTCGGGCGGATCAGCGATGGTTCGTCGATGATATCCGCTTTCCTGCTCGAAAGCGTTTCGCGGCTGATCACGATCGTCTTTAAACTTGTTCCGTTCCTGATCGGCGTGGACGAGGCGGGGGCGCAGTTCGTCGCCGAGACGCTGGCTATCGGCGCCGGCATCGGCGTCACGCTGGCGATCATCCGCAAGGGACGGATCTTGTTTTGGACCGCGATCGGCCTGTTGCTGATCATCAAGCGCGGCCTATCGTACCGCGAGATGACCGCGGCCGGCGGCCCGACCGCGCATGGCGAAGCCGAACCGTCGAGCCCTGCAGAATGATCATCATCCGATCGGCAGATCGGTCAGAATGCGCGTCTGGCGCCGCTCAAAACACGTGAACAGCGAATCGCTGCAGATCATGACCTCGCCGTAAATGGTATGCAGCCGGTGAAGATCGCCGCGGCGAGCGAGCGAACCGATATCCTGAACATCTGTGTTAAAGGTTTGGGCCGACACCTCAAAATCGTACAATTCGACACCCTTATCGCAAACCGGACAAAATGCGAAGTGTGACCTTCGCAAAGGAAAGCTGCCTGAGATCTGCCTTCCGCTCAAGCTCGAACTAGTTTCCCGTAACTCAACCAACATTTCTTTCTCTATCTCCGTAATTTAGTTTAGACTTGTACCCACGCACCATTTTTTACCATCCGAACCCGGGCAGACTCTTTAGATACGTCTGAATGTTTTCTGAAGAATTTATGAAGCCGCAAACGAATGATTCGGGCCGGAAAATTTATTCGTTCAGCGGCTTTCGGCTGGACGCCGACGAACGTCTTCTCTCTGACGGCGACCGGCTGATCCCGATGCCGCCCAAGGTATTTGACACGCTGCTGCTGTTGGTACGGAATGCCGGCCGTGTGCTTGCCAAAGACCGTTTGCTGGCCGAGACATGGGAAGACAGTTTTGTTGAAGAAAATAACCTTGCTCAAAATATCTCGTTTCTGCGGCGCATTCTGGGCGAGACGAAGCATTCGAAATTCATCGAGACCGTTCCCAAATTCGGTTATCGATTCGTTGCTCCGGCAGAGACGGTTAACGCTGCGGCCGGCGGATCTGCGTTCGTCCACCTGGCCGTTTCGGCGGTTCCCGAGACGCATTATGTACGGAACGGCGATGTCAATATCGCATATCAGACGCTCGGCAGCGGCGGTGTTGATATTGTTTTCGTAATGGGCTGGGTCTCACATCTCGAGTATTTTTGGAAGCATCCGCTGTTTGCGTCGTTCCTCAGTCGGCTGGCATCTTTTTCAAGACTGATACTTTTCGACAAACGCGGCACGGGCCTTTCCGACCGCGTGCCCATAGACGAACTGCCGACGCTGGAACAAAGAATGGAAGACGTCCACGCTGTAATGGATCATGTCAGATCCGAACGGGCTGTCCTGATCGGCGTGTCGGAGGGCGGGCCGATGTGCTCACTTTTTGCGGCAACATATCCCGAACGGACCGCCGCGCTGATCATGATCGGCACCTATGCAAAAAGGATCAGGGACGATGACTACCCGTGGGCGCCGAGCGCTGAGGACCGGGACGGATTTTTTGAGCAGCTGCAGTCGGATTGGGGAAAGCCGGTAGGGATCGAAGAACGCGCTCCGTCGATGGCCGACGATCCGGCGTTTCGCGATTGGTGGTCGACATATTTAAGAATGGGCACGAGCCCGGGTGCGGCGGTCGCGCTGACAAAAATGAATGCCCAGATCGACGTCAGACCGATCCTGCCTTCGATCCGCGTTCCGACTCTCGTCATCCATCGCACCGGCGATCTCTGTCTAAAGGTCGAAGAGGGCCGATTCGTCGCATCGAAGATCCCGGGGGCGAAATTTGTCGAGCTGCCCGGGATCGATCACCTTCCTTTCGTAGGCGACCAGGACGCGGTGATCGATGAGATCGAAAGCTTTCTCAACGGCATCATTGATGAATCGCTTCATGACCGCGTGTTGGCAACGGTGATGAGCGTGGACCTTACCGGCTCGACCGCGCGCCCCGACATTCTTGATCTGGTCAGGGGCCGCATCGAATATTTTCGCGGTCGTGAGGTCGGCGGTGTCAAAGACGAGGTTTTGGCGGCATTTGACGGACCCGCACGGGCGATCAAATGTGCGTCGGCGATCGCCGATCTGGTGCGCCCGATCAGTAAAAGGATAAGGATAGGCGTCCACACGGGCGAATGCGATGTGATCGGCGGCGGCTTTGGCGGCGTAGCAGTCACGCTCGCCAGATCTATCGCACTCGAATCCGAAGGCGGCAACATTTTGGCGTCGCGCACCGTAAAAGACCTGGTGGCCGGCTCAGGCATTGTTTTCGAGAACTTTGGCACTCGATCCTTCGACGGTGTGGAAGGCCAGAGGCAGCTTTATTCCATTCAAAACTAATTATGAAGAAACTTTTTCTATTACTTTTCCTTTTTCCCGTTCTGACTCTCACTGCCCTTGCGCAGACGCTCGATCAGCGGCTGGCGCGGATCGATGCCTATGCAAAGACGGTGATGAATCAATGGAAAGGCCCCGGAATGGCGATCGCCGTTGTGAAAGACGATAAGCAGGTTTTTGCAAAGGGCTACGGCGTCAGAGACCTTGGAAAGCCAGAGCCGGTCGATGCCGACACGGTCTTTGCCATTGCATCAAATTCCAAGGCGTTCACGACGGCCTGTCTCGCGATCCTTGTCGACGAGAAAAAGATCGGCTGGGACGACAAGGTGTCCAAATTCCTGCCGGAATTCAAAATGTCCGACCCGTGGGTGACGAGCGAGCTGACCATTCGCGACCTGGTGTCGCATCGCGTCGGGCTGGCAACATTCAGCGGCGACCTTTTGTGGTACGAAACGAATTATTCGGCGGACGAGGTGCTCTCTCGCGTCAAATTTTTGAAACCTACATCTAGTTTTCGCACGCGTTACGGCTACCAGAATCTGATGTTCATCGCCGCCGGGCAGGTGATCGAAAGAGTATCTGGCAAGCCATGGAGCCAATTCGTAAAAGAACGCATTTTGGATCCGCTGGGTATGTCGCAAACGGTGACCAGGGTCGGTTCGCTGCCCGCAAATTCGGCCTCGCCGCATAACGAATCAGGCGGCAGTCTCCGGGTTCTTCCGCACGTAAGCGTTGACGGAGCGGCCGCCGCGGCCGGCCTCAATTCGTCGGTCAACGACCTTTCGAAATGGATAAGGCTGCAGCTCGGACGCGGCACCAGCGACGGCAAGCAGTTCTTTTCGCGCGAGCGGTCATGGGAAATGTGGCAGCCGAATATAATGCAGCCCATCTCAGAGGCCGCATCGAGAAATAATCCGACGCGGCACTTTAACGGCTATGGCATGGGTTGGGGAATGTCCGATTATTACGGGCGCAAGATCATCAATCACAGCGGCGGTCTCGACGGAATGCTCTCATACACGGTCCTCATCCCGGAAGAAAATGCAGGCTTCGTCATTCTCTCGAACAACGAGTCGCCGGGCTTTGTGATAATGATGAACAAGATTCGCGACATTCTCGTCGGCGCGCCCGAGCGGGACTGGAATGCCGAGGCCGTCGATCAGGTAGCCCGCACCAAGGCGGTTGATGCCGAATCGCTGCAGAAAGAAAATGCCGCACGTGTCACAGGAACAAAACCCACCTTGCCGCTAGCGTCATATGCAGGCACCTATCACGACGTAATGTATGGCGATGTCATCGTAGCCGAAGAAAACGGCGGGCTCGTTATGCGATTTGGTCCGGCTAAAAACTTTGTCGCCGATCTGGCTCACTGGAACTACGACACCTTTGAGATAAAATGGCGGCCGAGCGTGTCGTACAACTTCCCCCGCGGTTTTGTCACCTTTACGATCGACAAACTCGGCCGAACGGACCAAATGACCATCGATCAGCCGAACAATGATTTTTGGTTCTATGAGCTTGCGCCGAGACGCGTGAAGTAATGACCGTCGGGGCCGAGGGAAGATCGTCCTTTAACGCTGGATAACTCGACATTTTCCGGCAGTTTGTGGCAGAATAGTATGATTTTGTACAACCGTGTTCAGGTATCGAGATCCAGGAGATTTTTGTTTAAATGTCAGAAGAAGCAGTAAAAGCCGCCGAAGCGGCTGACGAAACATCACAACCGGCCGCTGAGGAAACCGAAGCGGTAAACGCGGAAGATGTTTCGTACCAGGCAGTTGAAAAGGACGGAACGGTAACGGCGATATGGGAGATGCAGGGCCAAAAGCACCTTCGAACCATTGATCCACGCTCGAACGAGGGCAAACAGATCCTCGCACTTTTCGAAACAGCCGCCTAAGAGTCCCCAATTGTTAGTACTCGTCGGTTCCCGGCGGCCAAAGGGCCGTTAAGGCACCCTTGTTTTTATACCCGCGGGATGAGCTTCATTATCGGATGATCGGCCCCGCCGAGCTTGCGACCCCGGTAACTCGTGACGCGTGTCACGCCGATGCCGGCCGATGTCAGATAGATCGCCTCGGCCTCGTCCAGCTTTTCCAGCCTGGCAGCTGATTCGATACACTCAATATTTTCCATAACAAAAGCTCGCGTCGTGCCCGGCAGGCAGCCTGAGATGAGCGGCGGCGTATGCAGTTCACCGTTTCGGAGCCAAAAGATGTTTGACATGCACCCGGACGCGACCTCGCCGTCAGTGTTTAGTCGGACGGCCTCTGCCCAGTCGTTCGTTTTAGCATCCTGTTTTGCCCAAAGATTTTCCAGATAACAGCACGATTTCACGCCCGTCAGCGGTGAGCGATGATTCACACGGTATGCCGAAAGGCCCAGGATGAAATCGGCGGTCGGGGGATGGTTGTCTGCTGTTGTGATCAGCAAAGAGCTGTGAGGGACAATTTTGAACGGCCACTGACCGCCGCCGCGCCTATCAAAAAAGGTCGCGCGGGCGCGGCCGTTGGAAAGCGCATTAGCCTTAACGATCTGTTGAAGCGCGCCGTAAAACGACATCGCCGTGTGGCCCCTCAGATCGAGGTCCAGCTTTAATGCGTCACCCTCAAGCCGCTGCCAATGCTTTTCCCAAAGCCACGGCGCGCCGTGGCGGACCGCGACCGTTGTAAAAATCCCCTTGCCATAAAGTGCCGCGGCCGACACGGCCGGTATCGACGCCTCTCCGGCCGGACAGATGAGGCCCTCGAAATAGACGTTCTCGTTCATCAATTCTCGACCGTCATCTCTGCGTCGCTTGCGCGGCTCAAACGGCCCTTCCGGTCGCGGCAAAATTCGGCAACGATCCCGGCAAAAAGATCGCTTTTTTCTTCCTGCGGAACGTGGCCGCATTCTCTGATCACGACCAGACGCGAATTGAGGATCGACGAATGCAGCTCGAATCCATCCTCGATCGGCGTAACAGTGTCGTCCTCGCCCCAAACGATCAATGTCGGCTGGCGTATCAGGTGCGCGTCCTCGCTGACGCGCTCGGCGCTCCAGTTTCGTGATGTTGCAAGCAGACTGTGGTGAGCATCGGCGGCGCGAAGCGGACGCATCACCGCGTCGATCCGTTCGTCGTCGATAAGATAATGATTTACCTTAGCCAGCGTCCCGTGCATTCGCTGACGCAGATATCGCCGCGAATCGACGATGAAGGGCGTTACCAACTCGCCGATACCGCGTATCGAAGCGAGCCTCAATAGCGGGTGATCTTTTAGACGGTCGTTACATACCGCGTCGACAACCACGAGTTTTTCGACGCGTTCAGCATAATCAAGCGCAAGTATCGCCGCGACGGCAGCGCCATAAGAGCTGCCGACGATCGTCGCCCGGCCGATGCCGAGTCGGTCCATGAAACGCGCGATCATCCGCGCCTGCGAAGGAATTGAATAGTCAAACCAGGCAGGCTTTTCGGAATAGCCAAAGCCAATAAGATCGATCGCGATCACGTGAAAACCGTTGTCGGCCAGAACAGGAGCCGTCGTGTTCCAGACGTAAACTGACGCCGTGTAGCCGTGAATAAGAAGAAGCGTCGGTTCGCCTGGGTCGCCGAATTCCTGATAGTGAACGGTCGCGCCATCGACAATGATGAAATGCGAATTCTCCGAATGCGGCACAAGTTCGGCGACACGGTCCCAGTCCACGCCTTTGGCACGCGTGAGAAGTTTTACGGCGATGGCCGCGCCGACCGCTCCGCCAATTCCGATCGCAATATTTCGCTTATTCATCGTGGGTCCGCCTCCGTTGGTATTCGTCATTTTACATCAGGACGGCGATGG
>JBDTMQ010000302.1:0-8239 GCA_039934155.1 Acidobacteriota bacterium
TGGGAAGATCGCGGTCACTTCCAATGAAGAGGAGACGCGCTTTACCTTCAGCATTTCACCAGCTGTAAAGGGCGTTTGAGCGTAAAGTCCGGCAGCGAAGAAAGTGAAGAAAAAGGCAACGGCAAATAGTCTTTTCATTGCGTACACCTGTCCGAAATATGATAAAGAAAGCACTTACTATTATCGCATAGATTTTGGAAGAACCGAAAAATCCGCTAAACTCGCCGTATGCGATCAACCTTCATTTTATTTCTTTTACTCTCCGTTTTTGATTCGACACTTTCAGCACAACAGGCCGCACCCACGCCAGCTTCTTTATCGCCGGCCGCCATCGCCGATCTGAAAAAGATCCAGGCTGCCGCTATCAAGAGTAGCTATGCCTATGATCAGACCGGCTATTTAGCAAACAACATTGGGCCGCGGTTATCGGGTTCGCCACAGGCAGCGCGTGCGATCGAATACGTGGCCGACGAATTGCGAAAGCTGAATTTGGAGGTCAGGCTTCAAAAGATCATGGTCCCGCACTGGGTCAGAGGCGAGGAAAAGGCCGAGCTGGTTTCTTTTCCCGGCATGGCCCCGGGGACGACACAAAAGGTAGTCATTACGGCGCTCGGTGGCAGCGTTGCCACGCCGCCGGAGGGGATAACGGCCGACATCGTCGTGGTTAACTCTTTCGAAGAGCTGAACGCCCTTGGCCGCACATACGTCGAAGGCAAGGTAGTACTTTTTAACAATAAATTCGACCGCGATATGGCGGCCAGCGGATTTGGTCTCAACGCCTACGGGCAGGCTGTGCAGTATCGGGGCGGCGGCCCGTCCGCGGCATCACGATTGGGCGCTGTTGCGGTGCTTGTACGTTCTGCGGGCGCCTCTCAGAACCGTCTGGCGCATACCGGTGCTACTCGTTATGCCGATGGCGTAGCCAAAGTCCCGGCGGCGGCGGTAACTTCTGAAGACGCAGATACGATCGCTTTTCTGTCCCGTCAGGGCCGTGTCAGACTTCATCTATTGCTGACGCCAAAGACGCTGCCCGACGCACCGAGCTATAACGTTATCGCCGATCTTAAGGGAAGTGAAAAACCGAACGAGATCGTGATAGTCTCGGGCCATCTGGATTCGTGGGATCTAGGAACGGGAGCTATCGACGATGCGTGCGGTGTCGCGACCGCGATGCAGGTCCCATTTCTACTAAAGCAATTAGGGCTGCGGCCAAAGCGGACGATCCGCGTTATTGCCTGGATGAACGAAGAGAGCGGCACCGCCGGCGGGAGGGCATATGCTGCCGAAGAAGCCGCGAATATGGCAGATCATATGGCGGCGATAGAGAGCGATCTTGGCGCCTCTCATCCGGTCGGATTTTTATTTGCCGGCAAGCCCGGAGGGCTGACCCTGCTGGCTCCTGTGTCGGAAGTTCTAAAAACTCAAGGCGCCGGCATATCCCGGATCGAGGATGAGGTCGGGACGGATATCGGGCCACTCACACGCGCCGGAGTTCCTTCGTTCGCGCCCTGGTTCGATACTCGAACGTACTTTAACTACCATCACACGGCAGCTGATACGTTTGACAAGATCGATCCAAAAGAATTGGCTGAGGGCGGTTCGGTCGTCGCGGTATTGGCATACGCGCTAGCCAATTTAGACCGTCCGCTTCCGCGTTGATAAATAATAGTGGTTTGCGGTCGCCAGGCCGGAATGTTAACTTGGAGAAGTTATCGAGCCGAAGATTTGTTCAATTATTATGAAACGACCGCCGCCATATTTTCCTCAAAATCAGTTGTCGCCGCCGGATGAGAACCGTTATCGAAAGTTCAAGGTAATGGTCGGCGCTGCCATTGCCGGCATCGCCCTGATCGTGGCCGCCGCCGGAATAGGCCTCTATTTTCTCCTCAAGTGGATCTTTACCGCACAGGTTTAAAAAAAGACGCCGCTTAAGCGGCGTCTCTATCGATTAGTGTTTTATCCGTAAGATCAGCGATTGGTCTCGGCCCTGTTCTTAGAAAGGCCGGTCTTTGATTTTGCGCCCTGTAACGCAAGCTCTCTCGCCTGCGGCAAAAGTTCGATCGCTCGCATGAGCTGATTATTGTATTCATTCGATACCTGGAATGATGTTGTCGAGCCGTAGGCCGCCGTCACCAATTCTGTGCGAAGGGCCCGCTCAATAAACTCTCTCTCTCGATCGATCTGTGCCGGCGTATATTTATATTTTGCGGCCGCAAATGAACGAAAGTTCTGATAGAGCGTATCCGTGATGGGGAAATCGGTAGTCTTGATATCGTGGTCAAAAGTGATCGCTCGGTCGGCGCGGTAGTTTTCAAACCCGGGAACCTTACCGTAGACAAGCTCGAGAGCATAGGCAAACACCGGATCGTTCAATTTTCGCTGATAGTTGGCTCTTTCGATCGGGATCATGTCCGGCTTTACAAGTACGTCGGGCGTAATGCCGCCGCCGCTGTAGACAGAACGGCCTGAATCCGTTTTGCTTTCCGGACCCCGCGGCCCCTCTTCCTTATTTTCGTCAGCTTGCACACCGCCATTTGTGTAATAGTCGTAGAGATTACCGTCAGAATAGTCACGCTGGATCAATCGCCCTGCCGGTGTCTCATATTTCGCGATCGTCAGCAGCAGCATCGAGCCGTAGTCGAGAACAAAGGGATTTTGGACGAGACCCTTGCCAAAGGTGTTTTCGCCTACGATAAGGGCGCGGTCGTGGTCCTGAAGCGCGCCGGCAAGAATTTCGGATGCCGAGGCCGAGCTTCTATTGACCAGTACGACAACCGGCATTTTTTCAGGCGCGGGATTTTCGGCTTTATAAGGCTCGGTAGCCCCGTCAAGCCTTCCTTTTTGAGTGAATACCGTCTGTCCGGCCTCGAGAAATGTATTAGCGACCTGGTATGCCTGACCGACGAGGCCGCCGCCGTTATCCTTCAGATCCAGAACGAGCTGTTTCATTCCTTTGGCCTTGAGCATTTTCATCGACTGCGAGAATTCAGCGAAGGTCGTCTGATTAAAACCTCCGCTCATAACGATATAGCCGACGCCGGGCCGTATCATATATGCCTCAGAGATCGACGGCTGAGGAACGGCATCGCGCACGATATCGACGGTTTCGCGTTTTCCCGTACCGAACCTTTCTACTACCATCTTCGCCGGTGTTCCTCTTGGGCCGCGAAGGAAATTTCGCACTTCGGAATAAGGTTTACCAAGCATCGACGTGCCGTTGACCTCGACTATCTTGTCACCGTACCGCAGACCACCGCGATGAGCCGGAGCGTTGTCGAAAGTAGCGCGAATATAAGTTGCGACTACATCGCCCTTGTCATCCCGAAGGTCGCCGATCGTCGCACCGATCCCGTAATAACGCGAGCTTTGGTCGGTCCGGAACTGTTCAAACTCCTTGGCGTCGAAATAGTTGGAATGCGGGTCGAGCGTATGAAGCATTCCCTCGATCGATGATTTAAAGACATCGTTATAGTCGAGCTTTGCTCCTTTTACATGGTTGGCCTCGATCGTTGACAAGGCCTCGGCAAGATCCAACTCGATCTTTTCGATCGTAACCGGTTTCGCTGTAGTCGCCGCCGGAGCTGCCGTCCTGGTAACATTTTTCGCGACCTTTTGTCCCTGTGAAAAACCGTATGAAGTTATGAATAATGTCAGGATGACTGCAAGGAAAGGAGTGGAATATTTTGTCACTACGTGGTATCTCCTAGCTAAAAGCTGCCCAATAGGTTTCCGCCCGAAAAAGAATAGCATCCATTGGAAGAAAAAGCGACGGAAATAGTTGCACGCATACGGGATAAAAAAGCCGTCTGCGCTACTTTAATCGACGCAGGAGTTGGGATAAACTTGTGCCTGCTTACCACTACCCGATTCGGAGGAACCCATTAATGCGGATCTTGATTTCCCTGAGTATTACTTTGCTGATCGCGGCCTCGGCTTTTGCTCAAACCAAGCTTCTTAGATTCCCGGACGTCTATGGCGATCGTGTCGTGTTTACATACGGCGGTGATCTGTGGACGGCGGGCGCCGGCGGCGGTGCTGCAGTACGTCTTACAGCTCATCCCGGTGTTGAAAGCTATGCAAAGTTTTCGCCTGACGGACGTTGGATCGCTTTTACCGGACAATACGACGGCGACGAACAGGTCTACGTTATTCCGTCGACCGGCGGCGAGCCGAAGCAATTGACGTTCTATCCGTCGAAAGGTCCGCTGGCTCCGCGTTGGGGAATGGACAACCAGGTTTACGGCTGGACGAGAGACGGCAGGATCGTGTTCCGAAGCGAGCGTGACACATGGGCGTTGCCCATCGCAAAACTTTATACAGTGGCTCCGACCGGCGGACCGGCCGAAGCACTGCCAATGCCCGAGGCAGGTTCGGGTGCTTTTTCTCCGGACGGCACTAAGATGGTCTACTCGCCGCGATTCCGTGACTTCAGGCCCGAAAAGCGATACGGCGGCGGGCAGGCGAATACCTTGTACGTTTACGACCTCAAAACCGCCGATGCTCAAAAGATCTCTGAAGGACCGCGAGCGAGTCGCGACCCGATGTGGATAGGCGACCGCATTTACTACAACTCGGACAGGGACGGCAAATTCAATCTCTATTCATACGACCCGGCCTCGAAAAAGACGGTCCAGGTGACGACAAATCGCGACTGGGACATCCGGTGGGCGAGCTCCGACGATCAAAACCGCATTGTTTACGAGCGAAATGGCGAACTTGAGATCTTTGACATAAATTCAAAAAAGGCGACAAAGCTCAATATTTTGGTCTCGGATGACGGCGTGAATAAACGACGCCGACAGGTCTCGGTCGCTAACCTGATCACTTCTTACTCTTTAAGTCCGAAAGGCGAACGGGCTCTTTTCGCCGCGCGCGGCGACATCTTTACGGCGCCCGTCGAAAAAGGCGGAACCCGGAATCTGACAAGGACCTCGTCCGCGAATGACAGGTTTCCCAGCTGGTCGCCTGACGGGAAAACCGTCGCTTACATGTCCGACAAGAGCGGCGAGGATGAGGTCTGGCTCGCGGCACAGGACGGATCGACGCCGCCGCAACAGCTGACATCCGGCTCAAAGGGGCAGAAATATCCTCCTACATTTTCGTCTGATGGTAAAAGCATTGCATTCAGCGATAAGGACGGCCGGGTCTATGTAACGACTGTCGCCACCAAGCAGACAAAGATGATCGTTGATGCGCGCGACGGGCTGATCTTTGACTATTCATTCTCGCCGAAAGGGAATTTCGTGGCGTATTCGATGCAAAGTCCCAACGGACTTTCGGCCGTTTATGTTTGGAGTGCTTCAGAAAACAAGAACTACCGGGTCACGCCTGAAATGTTTGACTCGAACTCGCCCGCCTGGGACCCGTCAGGGAATTACCTGTACTTTATCAGCGCGCGAGAATATGCACCGCAGATCTCGAATTCTGAATTCAATTACGCGACCAATCGGATGAACCAGATCTACGCGTTGGCCCTCCGCCGCGACGTGAAGCATCCTTTTCCTTACGAGAGCGACGAAGTAACGTTGGCCGATGAAAAAAAGGAAACGCCGGCTACGCCTTCGCCATCGCCAAGCGCTACGCCGAAACCGCCGGAACGGCCGGAGACGATCGACTTCGACGGTATCGAACAGCGCGCCGCCAAGGCGCCGCTGCCCGCTGATAATTACGGCGGGCTGACGGCCACGAAAGGGTATCTGATCTATGGGATCCAGGCGCCTTTCTATTACGGCCGCCAGGCGGACAGCCAGTCGTCGCTGCGGATCTACTCGCTAAAGGATCGAAAGGAAACGATGCTTCTTCAACCGGCAGCCGGATTTTCGGTGTCCGATGACGGAATGAAGATAATTGCGAGAGGCCCGGGCGGCTTTAGTGTCATCGACGCAAATTCGAATGGCGACAAGAGCCGCAAGACCGTGTCCACGTCGGGCCTGGTTACCGAAGTAGACCCGTCTGAAGAATGGAATCAGATCTTTAATGAAGTGTGGCGACAATACCGCGACTGGTTCTATGCTGAGAATATGCACGGGTTTGACTGGGCCGCGATCCGCGAAGAGTACCGAAAATGGCTGCCGTATGTAAATCACCGGGCCGATCTTAATTATCTGCTTTCCGAAATGCAGTCAGAATTGACCGTGCAGCACGCGTATATCGACGGCGGCGACTTTAATCTTCCGCCTCGCGTCCGCGTGGCGTTGCCGGGCGCTCGATTCGAGGCCGATAAGGGATCGGGGCGTTACAGAATTAGCCGGATATTTCTCGGTCAGAACGAAGAAGACATCTACCGCTCGCCTCTGACCGAGGTCGGAAGCACGGCGAATGTCGGCGATTATATTCTGGCGATAAATGGAGAGGACGTTCGAACCGACCGGGATATTTACTACTATCTGCGGGGCAAGGCTGATTCAACCGTCACGTTTACAGTAAATACCAAACCGTCACTCGAAGGCTCGCGGATGGTAACATTCCGTCCGGTCACGAATGAATCTGACCTGATCTATCTTGATTGGATCCAGGCAAATCGTGCACTAGTAGATCGGCTGACAAAAGGCAGGGTCGGATATATCCATATTCCCGATATGGGCGCGGCCGGTATTCGCGAATTCATCAAGTGGTATTACCCTCAGCTCGACAAAGAAGGTCTGGTTGTCGACGTCCGCGCAAACGGCGGCGGCAACGTTTCCCGAATGCTCATCGAAAGACTCCGTCGAAAAGTTCTCGGTTATAACTTCAACCGTTTTTCGGAAGATCCCGGCACCTATCCGGATGGAACGTTCCGCGGTCCAATGGTCGCGATATTGAATGAGAATTCCGCGTCCGACGGTGACATATTTCCGTATATGTTTCGCGAGGCAGGTCTTGGCCCGCTGGTCGGCAAACGAAGCTGGGGCGGTGTCGTCGGTATCTCGAATCGCGGGACGCTGATCGATGGCGGCGTAGTAAATGTTCCTCAGTCGGCGTTAACCAACGCGAAAGGTGAATATATAATCGAAGGATATGGGGTCGATCCCGATATCGAGGTCGAGAATGATCCCCGGTCGGTCATCGCCGGCCGAGATCCGCAGCTCGAGCGGTCCGTCGAGGAAGTTATGAAGAAACTTACGGTGCCGGTAAAACTGCCCGCACGGCCGGCTGACCCGAATAAGAACAAGAACGAATAGTTAATGTCCCACCTTTTAGAAGTCGAACATCTTGAGACCCGCTTTCCAACCCGGGCGGGTCTCGTGAGAGCGGTTAACGACGTTAGTTTTCATATCGCTGAAGGCGAGCTCTTAGGGCTCGTCGGAGAATCGGGCTGCGGCAAATCGATAACCGCATTGTCGATCTTGCGTCTTATCGCTCCCCCGGGAAAGATCGCGGGCGGCGCGATAAGATTCAAAGGTGAGGATCTTATCACTGCGACGGCCGACCGAATGCGTGAGATCCGTGGAAACGATATAGCGATGATATTCCAGGATCCGATGACATCGCTGAATCCGGTGTTCACGGTGGGCGAACAGATCGCCGAAGCTCTTCGCCTTCACCGCCGGCTTGATCGAGGTGCGGCGTGGTCCGCCGCCATCGAGGCCATGCGCGAGGTTTCCATCCCATCTCCTGAACGCCGCGCTAATGATTATCCGCACCAGTTGTCAGGCGGAATGCGGCAGCGGATCATGATCGCTATGGCGCTCGCGTGTGATCCCGAGCTTTTGATCGCCGACGAACCGACGACCGCGCTCGATGTAACGATCCAGGCACAGATCCTCGGGCTGCTGGATGAGCTTCGAAAGAATCGACGCCTTTCGGTCCTGCTCATTACACACGACCTCGGGGTCGTTGCCGAGACTGCCGACCGCGTTTGCGTGATGTATACCGGGCGAATCGTCGAGCAATCGCCTGTCGAAGAACTGTTCGAACGGCCAAAGCATCCCTATACTCAGGGGCTTTTAAGATCGGTGCCAAAGCTGGCTGCGGACAATATCGATCAGCGGACAAGACTCACCACTATCGACGGCGTGGTGCCTAGTCCGACTGAGTTACCAGAGGGCTGCCACTTCGCTCCGCGATGCGAATTTCGTATGGAGCGTTGTACACACGGCGAGATCCCGTTATACGAATTGCCGAATGAAACGGCCGTGCGATGCGTACTATACGATGAAAAACAAGGATCGGATCTTGAAGGGGAAACAGGTCTATCTGCGGTATCCCGCTCCTGAAGATTTTGACGAATTCAGCGAGATGGGCCGCCGAAGTATGCGTT
>JBDTMQ010000303.1:0-4631 GCA_039934155.1 Acidobacteriota bacterium
GCCGTCCTCGTTGATCAGGTGATCGACGTGTTCTTTTGAAAGCGTTTTGACTGAAAAGATCCCTTCGGCCCGGGCGCGGGCTCCGGCCGATTGCACCGGAATAAAAAATGAGTGGTCTTTCATCTTTACGCGGATGCTTTTACCGTTCTTATCCGGAGCCAGCTCGGCCCAACAGCCTTCTGCTTTACATGACCGGACGATAACGCCTTCGACCCGCACCAACTTTCCCGCGAATTTTTCTGGCGCTGCCATCACCTTTGCCAGGTCCGCCTTTTTCGCTTTTCCGATTACCTCGCCGCGTTTTAGATAGGCGTCTGTCGGGATCAATTCGTTCTTGTCCTTATCGGTCGGCGAGCTTTCCTCGGCTTGCTGTGCAAAGGCGCTCAGAGCCAGCGTTAAAAGCAGTCCGATCACAAATATACTTCGGTTAACCATAATTTTTTTATCTTAGATCAGTTATTTCCAAATACGACACGGCCGTCGATGATCGTCGTGACAACCTTAACGTCTCTTATCTTGACGGGATCGATCGCAAAAATATCATCGGACAGAATTATGATATCGGCCAATTTCCCAGGTTCCAAAGTTCCCTTTACGTTTTCCTGAAATTCAGCGAAGGCTGAGCCCCACGTAAAGGCTTTTACCGCGTCTTCGACCGAGATCTTTTGTTCAGGGATCCAGCCATTGGGATTTTTATCGTCCAGCGTCCGACGTGTAACCGCCGCATAGATGCCAAAGACTGCGTTCATCGACGCCACCGGCGAATCCGAGCCAAAAGCCAGGACCGCACCTGAATCAAGCAGCGTTCGAAAGGCGTAAGTTCCCTTTAATCGTTTTTCATCTAGCCGTTTCCAGGCCCAGCGGCCATCATCGATAATATGCATCGGCTGCATTGAGGCCACCACTTTCAGCTTTCCGAATCGCGGAATATCCTCTTGTCGCAGGTGCTGAGCATGTTCTATCCGAAAACGTCTGTCTCGGGCACCGTTCACCTTTTCCGCATTCTCATAAAAATCCAGAACGGTCGCATTGGCCCTGTCACCGATCGCGTGGATGTTTACCTGAAGACCGGCTTTATCAGCGGCGGCAACGTTCTGTTTCATGGTCGTCGTGACCTCTTCGCGCGGAAGACCCGTTGAATCAGGCGCGTCGAGATAAGGATCAAAGAACCACGCTGTCGTCGAACCAAGACTGCCGTCCGAAAATCCCTTCAAACATCCGACGCGGAGCATCGCCGAGCCGAATGCGTAATGCAGCCCGGTTCGTTCCCAGCGTTTGTAATCGCCAAGCGGTGAACAGCCGTAAACGCGTGTCTTAAGTTTTCCCTGGCGCAAAAGCTCCTGATAAACGCCGATGTCGCTGCCCGCGGACATATCCTGCACGCTGGTAACACCGAGGCTCGCGGCAAAGTCTGTTACAGCCTGGGCGAATTCCAGCTTTTGCTCGAAAGTCGCATCGGGAATGACCTTTTCGATATAGGCCATCGCCGAATCTTTAAAAACGCCGGCCGGGTTACCCGCCGCATCTCGAACGATCAGGCCGCCGGGAACTTCGGGCGTATTCTTATCGACGCCCGCCATTTTTATCGCCAGGCTGTTTGCCACCGCCATGTGCCCGTCGAGGCGATTGACAAAGACCGGGTTGTCGGGCGTCACCGCATCGATCATGGCGGCGGTCGGCAGTGCGTTGGGCGTCCAGTTCTCATGGTCCCACTGGCCGCCGAGTATCCATCTGCCCTTCGGCTGTTTGGCCGCAAAATCCTTGATACGCTGGACGAATTCCTGAGGTGTTTTGGCATCCCTCAGATCGACGGCCGACAGTTGGGCTCCTGTTTCTAGGAAATGCACATGCGCGTCATTGAATCCGGGCAGCACCAGTTTTCCTTTGGCATCGACGACACGCGTCTTTGGTCCGATCCAGGGTTTCAACTCCTGATCGGACCCGACGGCAGCGATCATATTTCCAACAACAGCGACCGACGCAGCTTTCGGATGCTGTGCCGCCATCGTCCGGACGTTGGCATTGATGATCACGACGTCTGCCGAAGGGGCCTGTGCTGCGATATAGGTTGTCAGAGAAAATATTAAAACGACGAGCGCTTTTAGATTCATAGGATCAATAGATCGAAAAACTATATTCTAGGGTTCTTGTAATTGAGATCGGAAGGCCGTTCTTTTCTTCCGGAAGGAATCGCGTCCGGATCGCTGAGAACAACGTCTGCCTGACGAGCCCATCCGGCAGATCTTTGGTTATTACGATATGTTCGACCCAGCCGTCTTTTCCAAAGGTGGGCTTGAGCCTGATCGAACCCGACGTGGAATTCATCCGGGCTTGATTCACATATGAAGCTCTCGGCAAACGAAGCACTACTATTTTCTTAACATCCGGATCCGGCTTGGTCGCCGTTCGCGGCGCTACCTTGGCCGGCGCAGCAGGCGGATTTACCGCCGTTTCGATCTTTACCTCGGTCACGGTCAACTGAGAGAGTTTTGTCCCTCCGTCCGAACGCGGTTCGACCGTTGCCGAATCGAAAAATCGAGCGATCGTGTCTGTTTTCCCGTTTCTGGATGCGGCGGTCATTACCACCGCTTTTCCTTTGATACGAAAAAATCTGCTTACCGCATACACCGGATCTGCCCCGGCCCACTCCAGTTGACGCGCCGTGACTTGATCGATCTTTCCCGAAACGCCCTTTCGCCAGCGTGTGCCTTTGCCGTCGAGATCATAAAGCGCATCGACCGCCGAGCGATCTGAATCGTAAACTTCGAATGATAATAGACTTCCATCCTTATACGCTGTGAACAGGGACATATTCTTCAACTGAAACGATGATCCGCCATTTGAAATAACGAAGCCGTTGCTGTCAAAAAAATATTTGTATTCAGCGGGAACCTCTACAGAAAAGTTACCGTCGTCCGTCTGCACGCGCATCCATCCGTCGGTCTGCTGCGCAGAGGCCGTCATCACAAAAACAAACGCCGTAAAAACAACACACAGAACTGATCTGAGTTTCATAGCATTTTTCAAGGTATAATACAGTTTCGGGAAATCGACGCCAGTATATCAGTGAAAGAAAAGTATATCCAGATTATCGGGACTGTAGTTACCGTGCTTTACGGGGTTTTCGTATTGTTTCTATATGCTGCTGAGCCGCGTTCAATAGAGGATCTGACTGTAAAGGCAAAAAACACGATCGAGACAGCCACGACAAAAGGGCAGGTCGTCATCGGAACATACACGGTCGATAAAGCACTATTCGACCAGGGTCTGAGCGAATTCAGGGCTGAGAAATATGTGGCCGCACGGGATAGTTTTGAGCGGGCCGACCCGGAAAAACGAGATGCCAAGACCCAGTTTTATATTGCCTATAGTTATTATCGGCAGGGCTGGGGGCGTGTGACGAACGACGACGAACTGTTCAAAAAAGGCAGCGAAACACTCGCCCGCGTTAGAATTCTCGACCCGGATCTGAGAGTTGACGATCCGGACCTGCAGATCAAGACGGCAGCTGACCTGCAGCACGAATTTGAGGAAGGGTCAAAAATTACTGTGGATGACCTAAACCCTTTAAAGGTCTTTCGCCAGCGCAAGTGAACAATATTGAGCAGATCGAATTGAATATAGTCGAATCAAAACCTGACGAATTGGATGCGGCGCCCCTGGCGTCCGAAACTGCCAATCTCACCGTCGAGAATCCGGCACGATCACTGAATGCGGCCGGATCTGATCGACGTTTGACGACGTTTTATCTGCGCTATCTGCTGCTGCCATTCATTCTTTTGTCCGTGACACTATTTGGCGGAATGCGCCTTGATGGAATAGAAAGCTCTTTTTTGTTTCTAAAGCCGCCGCTTTTTTGTTTGGTCTTTGCCGCCATTTCGATCCTGATGTTTTTTAGGGCTGGTGTTATGAAGCTTGACGGATGGTTGTCCGAACGGTTTTCGATGCGCGAGAATGCGGCCAACGCGGTGGTCCTTATCGCCTTATTTGCGGCGACCGTGCAGGTCTATAATTCGCTGCTTCCTGAAGTGGGAGTTCCGTTTTGGGTAGTGGCGTTCTGTTTCTCGTGGTCGCTCTTGAACTACCTCTTGAATGAGCTCGACCCTGCAAGGTTGATACGCAGTATGGCGGGGCTATTCGCCTTTGCTTTCGTCGCAAAATATCTGATCCTGGCAAACCTGACGGCACCGGCGGGCGGTGGGTGGCTTCGTTCGGTTCTGGAGAATCCCGCACAAGAAGCTTTCACATGGCTCTTGTCGCTTCCCAGATTTGCGCCCGGCACCGGCTACATTCAGTTCTTTGCTCTGATTCTTTATTTAGCAGGGCTGTATCTTATACCCCAAAAAATGCAAGCTGGTTAGGCGTCACGGGTTTTTCTGATCTTTAAGATCGAGGTCCATCGACTTTCCTTCACGCACTATCCTGAGAGTACGTCCGCTAAAACTGCCTGAAAATTTTGTGTCCTCTTTCAAGCGGCGGCCATCGACCGATTGAATGATATCGCCGGCTTTAACTCCCGACCGCTGAGCGGCGCTTTGAGCCGATAGTCCCTTTACGACCCACGCGCTGCCCTGAAATTCAGCCTCGATGCCCAAAACAGCCAGCACATCCCTAATACCGACCGAAGTATT
>JBDTMQ010000304.1:0-4850 GCA_039934155.1 Acidobacteriota bacterium
CAGAATTTCTGCCATTTCGTCCCTGCCGATACCGTCGACATCGACGCCGGCAAGCCCGGCCGAGAGGCAAATAACGTCCCTCAATTCGCGGCCGCATTTCGCCATCACCGCCCGCACCGCTTCTGTAAGCGACGTGACCACAAGTTCTCTTTCTACCTGCAAATGATTTGACGGTCCCGTCTCGACATCAGCCAGAAACTCGCCGTTCAGTCCAAATGCCGCGCAGCGCGTGCGGCTACCGCCGCCGTCGATCGCCAATATTACTTTGCCGTTTTCGTTCGGGCTCATGCTGTGCCTCCGGTAACTTGAGGCGACTTTTTAAGGTGCCGTGACAGAAATTCGTAGGCGGATGAGGATGCAGACGAAGGAAAGTTATGCCCGCCGGAAAAATACGAACTTTCGAGATCCGTTTCCCGATCATAAAGCTGATAGACGGGCCGGACACGGGCGACGGCCCGACGGGTACTCCATCCGCCATTCGGAAAAACAAAATCCTCATCAGAGGCCGAGAGCAGCAATGGGCGCGGTGCGATCAAGGCGAGCATCTCATGCGTGTCGAATGGAATATCGATGACCGCCGAATCAGGCACCGCACGGTAAAGGTCCATATTCAAACGGCGATTCTCTCGATAAAAGCCAAGCTTGGGAACAAGGGCCGTGGCATGCGACCAACGCCATGTATTGCCGTCAATTCGGAACGTTTCGAAGCCACAGTTGCTGACGCCGCCCTTTATCCTTTCATCGAACGCCATTGCAAAAAGCGTTGTGTATCCGCCGTGTGAATGGCCGATGCTGCCGATCCTATATGCGTCAACGAGGTCGAGCGTCTCAAGCACATCGACAGCCCGTTGAAAATCCCAGACCATTTTTCCGAGCAGCGACCATCGAGGATGTTTTCGATAAAAAGGAATGGCATCGCCGTAATGGCCGCTCGCCGGATCATGCCGTTCGCCAAAGCAAACCGCATCATAGGTCATCGTGACGAACCCTCGGCGGCACAGCTCGAGCGCAGTGTAAAGCTCAGGATTGCCGGCGAGACCAGCCGGCTCATTCTTTCCGGCTTGCGTGGTTTGATGTGGACACATCACCGCCGGCAGTTTGCCCCGGGCGTTTGCGGGGAAAAGGATATATGCCGGGACGCGCTCGCCCGGCTCGGTTTGAAACGTAACTTTTCTGTATTGGATGCCGTCGCGGATCTTCTCATCGACGAGCCGGACATCGAGAGCCGGTCGCGAACGCGGAAAATTTCCCAAAAACGCGATCAACAGCGACCTTATTGCATCACGCCGTTTGTTCCATTCGGCTACGGATCGGATCTTATTCCCGTTTGAGTCAAGAAGGTCGATCAGTTCCGCTTTGCCGGTATGCTCGCCGGTTACCTGTGGCCGGGTTGCTTTGGTGATCGACCGCCATTTCTCCCAACTCCAGTCAACATAATCGTATTCGCTTTTCGGGACAGGCCTCTGCGCCGGCGCGTTGCGGGCAGTGGTCCATGCCGCGGCCGTCAGCCCGGCAAGTTTGATCAGTTCTCGACGTTCTATGTTCATTTTTTCAAGACAATGTCCTTTATCGCCGTTCGTTTGCCCGCACGGACCTTTATCGTTCTAGATATTTGCCGACCCTTTTCATTTTCCACGATCAATTTATATACTGCCCGGTCGGATCTTTGATCGTTTGCCAAAGCTCCGAATCGAAAGCGGCCGTCAGCATCGGTAAATTTTTTCGTGATGAGGGTTCCCAGTCCATTGATCGAACGAATCACTGTAATTTTGGTCTTAGCGGCCTGGGTGCGACCGCGAGCCTGAACGACACGCCCCGCGATCTCGCCAAGCCGAGGAAAATAGATCCTATCCAGAAGTTCCGGCAGCTGCAGTTCTTTCCATCGCGGCTCGTCCGATCTTTCACGCGAGAGCCATATCGCAGAAAAAAACAAGAGCCCCGAGATCTGGCCGGCATCATATTTCTTGATCGCATGGTCGATCATATATCGAACGCTTTCGACGGACGGGATCGCCAACGAACTTTTGAAATAGACTCCGGCAATGACGTCCCGGCCCGGAAACGACTGTCGAACTGTCGAAATATAGTCATCGAATTTTGAAAAATTTTCAGACTGGTGCCAGATCCAAAAGCTTAAGCCATCGATCAACTTCATCGCCTCGGGATCGACCTTTCGCTCGAGATGGTGCTCATAAACAACGATGTACATTTTCAAATTTGGTGTTTCGGCGGCCGACTTTTGATCGACATTCCCGTCGGCATCGACACGTTTTCCAAGCAGCGCGCCTTTTATGTCCTTTAGCTGTTCAAGAGAAATGTCTTTCGGGAAATCGTTAAAGAAATCGTCAATAATAATTCCCTCGATCTGAGGACACTGTTTCGAAAGCTCTGAAAATCGATGGGCCGCCTGGATCATTCCGGGCTCTTTGGCGACGGGCGACCACAGGTTGGTATCGGCCGGCTGGTTAACGACGCCGTGTTCGGACGGCGGAAGCAGAATCGCGAACACTTTGTTGACGTCCCATTCGCCGCAGCTATTCCGCACCATTTCTTCGAACGTATATCCGTTGTGGGCGGCAATATCAAGAACGGCATTCTGGCCAAAGGCGAATGCATTCTGCATCAATTCCCCCTCTTTCCAGTTGCCGCCGCCATATACAGTTCCTTTGAATGGGTGATAGGTTCCCAAAAATCCCTGAAACTTTGGCGGCGTGTTCTGTCCGACAACGGGAATTATTCCGGACAATAAAATTGCGATCACAATGAGCCTGGTTACGATTTGCATAGTTTTACCTGAGCGAAATTTTGACCTCGTGCCGACCGGCCGGGATCTTAAGCGAAACCGTGCGCCCGGTCGGATCAAATGAAAATTCGGCTGCCGCGATCCGTCGTCCGTCGATCTCAATATTCACCGGCTTCGAAGGCGAAAAAAGAGCGGTCATTCCGTCCGCGGACATTTCGCATATAGAGAATATGTGATCGTTCTGGATCTTCGTCGCAAAGCTCGCCTGTTCTTTCGTCGAAAAGTATGTTTGTGTTCCCCGGCGAACCGATGTTGCGGCTTGAGCAGCCATCTTCGAGATCATTCCGTTTGACGTCGTAACGGCCAAAGACGCGGCATCCGCCGACCATCCATCCTGTGTATTGATCAAACCCTGACCCAATGTCCTGAAGAACAGCTGATCGACAGCCCCCGGCCGCTCGACACGAATGCCTGCCGACCCCTTTCCGTCGATCCGCGTAACATTTTTGACCATCGCGCTTGCTTCCTCTAAAGTTCGAGCGGGTGCGATCGTTGTTATTAGGCGCCCGCCGCCTGTTTCGGCCGGGAACGAATGGTCAAGAAACGCGGGTTGCAGGGGCGGTTTTTCGGGTGTTCGCGCAGAAAATATGTGATATGGGATCCGTCCTTTCTCGATCCTCGAAATACTCTTTTCCGCCCCGAACCATCGGAGAGCGAGCGAACCATTCGTTCCCCTGTAGACCGCCCCGTTGTCGGTCAGCGAAAGCCGATCGACGTCGGGAAAATGCAGAAGAAAATTGAATTGGTCGGCGCCTGCCGACGCTCGAAGGTCGTCATACACCACAAAGTAGTACGGCTTGACGAAAACTATCTGACGCCGATAGCTTTTCAGCGGGCCGCGATAGACCGACGAAAGCTCGCTGCCAACGCCGTCGTAAAATTCGCTCGTCAGATGATCGGTAATTCGCGGAAAATTATCGAGAGCTTTGAACTGCGGCGTATCGGGAAAGGATTGGCTTTCCGGATCGCCGTCGATGAGAACGGTATTGTGGCCCGCGGCCTGCGTAAAAAATGTTGCATAGTACGGGTCCTTGTAATAATCGGACCATCCCGCCTCGGTGATGAGCGGTTCGCCGAACGCGCTCAGCAGGAATGAACCCTGGTCGGCGTGATGGTGATTAAAATTTGGCCCTGCCCGAAACAAAAATACGATCTCTTTCTCACCCCAGCCGGTTCGAAATGCCGCGTTTCCCTTGTCTGAAAAGACCTTTGACGTCGGCCAGCCGGCCTCTCCCGGCGAGTGTCCAGCGACGGCATTGTTGTAAAAAAGAAACTGCTGTAGCGAAGGCCGGTCAAATCGTGAGAAATACCATCTGACGACCGGATCCTTCGAGTGATAGACTAGGGCAGCGATTCCCGATCCGGCGGGCGGATGTGTATCGCCCATGTCGAGACTGTTCTCGATAGGTTCGGTCATCGTGTAGATCGGGTACATGAGGGCTCGCTTATAATTTGTCGAATCCCAATATTCGATCCCGAAATTTCGTTCGAGAGCGTTCAGTGTCTGGCCCAGCGTCTCTGAATCGAACTCCTGATAACTTATTCCCTCACCATAGCTTCCGTCGGGAAGATAGCTTGCCGCCATGTGTGCCTCGAGTTTTAGCAGCAAACCGTTAACATACTCGCCGAAGTTTCCTTCTGATTCTTCCTCCTTAACGTCCCCCGCGATCGCCGACGCCGCGATCAATGCGCCGCCGACGGTGTGCGAGATCCAATTGCTTGTGTCGGCCATGGCGCGGTCGTCCGCAACATATTCCCTAAAGGTCGGCGCGATCGAATTAGCGATGAGTGCCCGGCGGACCAGCGAGCGTTCAGGCGCTGAAAGCTGGTCGTAAAGCAGGTCGTAGCCCAACGCCGCGTCAGCAGCAAGCAACCCGGCCGGATAATAGGTGTGCTGGCCGTGAGCCTTAAACCACGGCGGTTCCCAGTGCGGCCAGCGAGAAACCTGGAGGAGAGCTTCTTTCGCAGCTCGGGTCGCGTCAGCATCTCCGGTCAGATACCCGACAAGAGCGTTGTAGGCGATCCGCGACCGTGCCCGATTGAGGAC
>JBDTMQ010000305.1:0-1909 GCA_039934155.1 Acidobacteriota bacterium
GCTTGAATTCGATCTACGGTCAGGAAACCGAGGTGAGCGCGCCGCCCGGTCCGAGCGACTTGCTGCCCAGATCTGCGGAGCCGAGGCCGCCGTCGTCGTCAATAACTGTGCAGCGGCGGCGTGTATTGTCCTCTCGGTATTTGCCGCCGGATGCGAAGTGATCGTCTCGCGGGGCGAATTAGTAGAGATCGGCGGAGATTTTAGGATCCCGGATATCCTTGCCGCATCCGGCGCGGTCATGCGCGAGGTCGGAACAACAAATCGGACCAAGCCCGACGATTATGAAAATGCGGTCAATGAACGTACTGCGATCATCATGAAAGTGCATCCCTCAAATTTCCGAGTGGTGGGATTTACACGAGCGGCAGAGATTAATGAGCTCGCCTCGATTGCCGATCGGGCGGGCGCGATACTCTACGAGGATGCCGGTTCGGGAGCTCTGATCGACCTTGCAAAATTCGGCATCGACGGTGAGCCTGATCCTAAACGTTCGATCGCGGCTGGCGCCGATCTCGTAAGTTTCAGCGGCGACAAACTCCTGGGCGGTCCTCAAGCGGGTATTATCGTCGGTAGGCGCGAGCTGATCGAAGAGATCCGCCGCCACCCATTGTACCGCACCTACAGGCCGGGAAAACTGATCTATGCGGCCCTCGAAGCGACTCTTGAAGCCTACGCAGCTGACCGCGAGCTGGATGAGATACCGGTTCTAAGAATGCTCTCGACAGATCACGCCGAGCTGAGAAGCAGATCTAAGGCACTGGTCGAGAAGATAAAGGAAAACTGCCAGATCTTGACAGCAAAGGTCGGTGATTCGGAGTCGGTTGTGGGCGGCGGCGCTGTTCCCGGAGCCGGGATCCGTTCGCCGGTTATTATTCTCACCGCTCATTCTCAGACGGCGGCGGACCTCATGGAGCTGATGCGAACGGCCGAGATACCCGTTATAGCCCGTATCGAGGATGACGGCGTTCGCCTCGATCTTCGAACTGTCGGCGACGTACCAGAACTATTTTCCGTCTTGCTATCGGTCGATCAGCGGCTTGAAAATTCATCCATGAAAGCTGCCAGGCATTCAGCACCTTCTAAAGGAAACGCGTTGTAGATCGACGCACGAATGCCGCCCACCGACCGATGACCGGCGAGGCCCACCATGCCCGCTGACGCTGCCTCGGTGCAAAACTGCCGTTCGAGATCTGGTGTAGGAAGGCGAAATGTAACGTTCATCAGAGAACGGGCATTTCTATCTGCGTGGCCCGAATAGAATCCGTCACTTCGGTCGATCGCGTCGTAAAGTATCCGCGCTTTCATGATATTTCTAGCTTGAATCGCCTCTAACCCACCTGCGTCGGCAAGCCATTTGCACACTAGATCGATAATATATATTCCCCATGTGTTGGGAGTGTTAAGCAGGGATCCGTTCTCAGCGATCTTTCGATAATCGAGAAGGGAGGGAAGTCCGTCCGGAACCCGGGCCAGCATCTCGTCGCTTATGATCACTACGGTCACACCGCTCGGGCCAATGTTCTTTTGGGCCCCAGCATAGATCAGCGAATATTTTTTAATGTCGATCGGTTTTGAAAGTATATTTGACGAGGCATCGCAAACGACCGGCAGCCCGTGTGCGTCAAGATCGTTGCTGAATTCTATGCCCTCGATCGTCTCGTTCGAGGTGTAATGGATGTATCGGGCTGACGGATCAAAGTCAATATCATCGATCTGTGGCACGGTGCGGTATCCGGCCTCCGCTGTTGACGTCGCTATTCGAACGCTACCGAACGATCTCGCCTCGGCCGCGGCTTTTTCGCCCCAGGCGCCGGTGAGTATATAATCGGCCGAGCCGATGCCGGCAAGAAAGTTCATTGGCACCATAGAGAACTGAAGCGTTGCGCCGCCTTGTAGAAAAAGCACCCGG
>JBDTMQ010000306.1:0-2958 GCA_039934155.1 Acidobacteriota bacterium
ATGAAAATGTTTCTGAATCAGGTTAATCCTAACGCGCTCACTGTATTTATTATCGAAAATGTCGCCAAACTCTTCGGTGGAAACGCTCCGGCCGGTGCCGGTGTCTATCCCGATTACGACAAAAAACCAAAGTTCATAAAGGCCTGGGCCGCCGGCGACTGGCGGAAGTTTGTCGACGGATTCACGCAGCAGTCGATGATGTGGCATAACAAATTCTGGTTGATCCCGCCGGCTGATTTCTCGCTGTTCGATCTTCGTGAAGGCGGCGTCACGTGGCGGCCGAATGTTTTTTGTTCATTCAAACTTATCGTTCAAAACAACAATGCGGGAGCTCATCGAACGATCGAGGTGGTAAACCTTCAAAATCCAGCCGCCGGTTTTCGTTCTGATTCGGGTCACTACGATTCCGAGGATACAAATTTGACGCCTCACGAGGCACGCGATGTGACAGGCCAGATCCATCGCAACAAACAGCCGACCATCGCACACGAGGTGGGCCATGCTCTCGGGCTGCCGCATATCGGCGAGACTCGCGGGTTACAGGCCTGTTCCGATGCAAAGCTTGTCTATCAGTATAAGGATTTCATTAAACAAGATTGGCTGGCCGCTATATACCGCGGCGGGAACGGTGCCGCGGTATGTTACGGGCACGGCGGCTCGGCCGGCGACATCAACAATATAATGGGACAAGGCGCGGCGTTTGCGAATGACAATGCGTCGCCATGGCTTAATCGATTAGGTGTCCATCTGACCGGCAAGACCGATATAAAGAAATGGACCGCTCGCGTCGGCCATGTCCCTGTCAGACGGCTCTAGCCTCGATACCGCACGTCTAAAATGTTCAAGCCGCGGTCAGGATAATCTCCCGGCCGCGGCTTGAATTATAGAGCTCGTTAACTGATCATTCCATACCAAGATTCTTAACCAGGAATCCGATTATGTCAGAGATCTCTTCGATCTGTTTGGCGGTCGGTTTGCCGGCGCCGTGCCCGGCCTTGGTCTCTATTCGGATCAGCACCGGTGCATCGCCCGCCTGCGCATTCTGCATCGCGGCCGTATATTTGAAACTATGTGCCGGAAAGACGCGATCGTCGTGATCGGCCGTAGTGATAAGTGTCGCCGGATATTTGGTCCCAGGCTTCACATTGTGATACGGCGAATAGGCATAGATCGCCTTGAACTCGTCAGGATCTTCAGGTGAACCGTAATCTGATGTCCACGCCCAACCGATAGTGAACTTAGGAAATCTGAGCATATCCATTACGCCGACGGCCGGCAGTGCCGCAGCAAAAAGATCGGGTCTCTGATTCAGCACCGCTCCGACGAGAAGCCCGCCGTTCGAGCCGCCCTGTATCGCGAGTTTCGACGGCGATGTGATCTTATCTTTGATCAAAAATTCTGCCGCCGCAATAAAATCGTCGAACACATTCTGCTTTTTAAGCTTCGTGCCCGCTTCGTGCCAAGCTTCTCCATATTCGCTGCCGCCGCGGATGTTTGCCACGGCAAATACACCGCCCATTTCCATCCAAACCATTCGGGAGATCGAAAAGCCGGGCGTAGATGGAATATTGAAACCGCCGTATCCATACAGGATCGTCGGGTTATTTCCGTCAAGTTTCAATCCCTTTTTATGGACGATGAACATCGGGACCCTTGTCCCGTCCTTGCTCGGATAAAATACCTGTTTGACCTCGTAATTCGACGTATCGATGCCGACCTTTGCCTGTCGAAAGAGCGTGCTCTTTCCGGTTTTCATGTCGTAACGATAGATAGTCGGCGGAGCGTTATAGCTCGAATAGGAATAGAACGTTTCGGTATCGAATCGTTTGCCGCCAAAGCCGCCGGCCGAACCGATCCCGGGCAGTTTCACATCGCGTAAGAATTTGCCCGAGCGATCATAGATCTTGAGCTGTGTATACGCGTCCTTCAAATACGACGTAACGAACTGGTCGTTAATGAACTGGACATTGCCGAGAGTCTCCGCTGCCTGCGGTATGATCTCTTTCCAGCCCTTATCCTTTGCTAACACATCGATCGAGACGACGCGCGCCCGGGGAGCCTTGTTGTCGGTCTGAAAATAAAAAGTCGATCCATCGTTTCCGATGTATGAGAAATTCGATTCGAGATCCTCGACCAGCGGCAGGATCGGCGCTCGCTCCATGGTCAGGTTCTTGAAATAGACCATGTTCTTTGGCGACGTGCCTTTGCCGACGTTGATGATGAACCATTTCCCATCTTCGGTCACAAAACCGCCGACAAAGTACTCTTTATTGTCAGGACGCTCGTAAACCACCTGATCTTCCGATTGGGATGTGCCGAGCTTATGGAAATATATCTTTTGGTTAAAATTGTTTCCTTTCAGTTCGACGCCTGACTCGGCGTCGGGAAAACGGCTATAGAAGAAGCCTGAATTGTCATTAAGCCACGAGATCCCGCCCTGTCGATTCGGCCGCAAGGTGTCTGGAAGTTCTTTTCCTGACGCAACATCGCGAACGCGCCACTCTGTTCTGTCCGAACCACCGGTTGCAAGACCATACGCCCACAACTTGCCGTCGTCGGTGAACGAAGAGCCGCTCAGAGAGACGGTACCGTCGGTCGAGAGTTTGTTTGGGTCGATAAATACTCGTCCCGGGTCGGTCAGCGACTTTGTGATATACCAAACGCTTTGATTCTGCAGTCCGTCGTTTTTTGTGTAAATGTAATAATCGCCGATCTTCGAAGGCGACGAATACCTCTCATAGTTCCACAATTCGGTCAGGCGCTGCTTAATGCGCTCCCTTTGCGGGATCGTAGCCAGGTAAGCATCGGTGATCTTGTTTTCTGACTCGATCCACGCCCTGGTATCGGCCGACGATGTGTCTTCCATCCATCGGTACGGATCGGCGACCTGTGTTCCGTGAAAATTATCTACCTGTTCACCACGCCTGGGTTTTGGATACTCGAACTTATTTTGGGCCG
>JBDTMQ010000307.1:0-1971 GCA_039934155.1 Acidobacteriota bacterium
TTGGGACTTTCAGGTTTTGAGACCGGTGTTGCGGTTATGCCTTTGATCCAGAGCCCGAACAGGATCGAAAACACGCGGAGGCTGTTAATGACTGCGGCGTTGATCATGAGCCTAATGTTGATTACCAGCAGCTTTGTGACGAGTGTCCTTATTCCAGCCGGTGCATTCTGTCCGGCAGTCGACTGTTCCAGTGTCGAAGATCGCGACGACGTCGGCGCGGCCTGCGCCTGTACACCCGATCAGATCGGCAGCGGCTTGAAAAAGGAGAATGGTGACGCCAACGGTCGGGCACTTTCGTACATCGCGCATGATCAGCTGGGTGAAGTGTTTGGCACGCTCTATGATCTCAGCACAATACTCATCCTTTGGTTTGCCGGAGCATCGGCGATGGCCGGCCTGCTTAATATTGTTCCGCGTTACTTGCCGCGTTATGGAATGGCACCAGAGTGGGCAAAAGCCACGCGACCGTTGGTACTTGTGTTTACCGGGATCTGTTTTGCCGTGACGATTTTCTTCAGGGCTGATGTTGACGCACAGGGCGGAGCCTATGCTACGGGTGTATTGGTGCTGATGTCGTCGGCGGCTGTTGCGGTATCAATGTCCGCCTGGCGACGTGCCAGCCGCTGGAAATTAGGCTATACGGTGATCGCACTGGTATTTATTTACACTACGGTCACAAATATCTTTGAAAGACCCGACGGCATAAAAATAGCCTCACTATTTATATTTGCCATAATCTTTGCCTCGTTCTTGTCACGTGCGCTTCGTTCGACCGAGGTCCGGGTCGAAAAGATCGAGCTCGACGACACGGCGGAGCTGTTCCTTCGGGATCTCGATTCAGAGAGCGACTTGCGTGTTATAACAAATCGGCGGGAAACTGGTGAAGTAACGGAATATCGGTTCAAGGAGCATGAAAAACGGATCGATAACCACATTCCGGCCGTCGATCCCGTGCTCTTTTTTGAGGTCGATACGGGTGACGCGTCTGAATTCACGGGCAAACTGTATATTCGGGGATTCGATATCGGCGGGTACAAAGTATTGCGAACGCAGGCACCAGCCGTGCCAAACGCGATCGCCGCGTTTCTTTTATTCGTTAGAGACCGTACGGGCAAAATACCGCATGTTTATTTTGCCTGGAGCGAAGGGAATCCGCTGATGTACCTTGTGAGATACATTCTGCTCGGCGAAGGCGATACCGCGCCAGTTACACGGGAGATACTCAGACAGGCTGAAACCGATCCCGAGCTACGACCGACTGTACACGTGGGAGGGTAGGAAATTCAGGAACCGGATTGAACGCCGGTGCCATTCAATACGGCAGGGTTTTGTTCAAGAAAACACGAGCGGCAATATACAGGCCGTCCCTGAGAAGGGTAAAAAGGCACGGTCGTCGACTCGCCGCAGCGAGCGCAGTTCACGGCGACCTCGATCCGTTGACGGACCCCGGAAGCCTGAGCCGCCGCGATCGCGGCGATCCGTTCGTTTTTAGCCTGCTTACATTCCTTACAGCGCTTTGGTGGGTTCTGCAGCTGTTTATCGCGAAAGAAGACCTGTTCACCTACCGACCACACGAATGTGGAGTTGCAGTCGATACACAGCATGGACCTGTCTTCAAACTCAGAATCGTCCGCGTTTACCTGCAGATGCTCAACATCCGCGTCGCGAACAGTGGTGTCAGACATTAACCTGTCCCTCCTTGCAACTAACCGGCTGCCGAGACTGGGTCCCAGTAAAGTCTGTCCCAGCAATGCCGGACATCGAGCCAAGCGAACCGAAATTAGATTTAGGTCTCTAACTGTAGTAAATTCTGAGAAGAGATCGAACCAAATTAATTTGGGTAAACGAGGTCCACTCCGAAAGTAATACGATTGGATTTAGGTGTCAAGTTTCACGCGGCTGAGATTATATAACAGGTGACGCCGATAAATAAAGACATTTTAAATGTGCTGGTCATCGGTTCCGGCGCGG
>JBDTMQ010000308.1:0-2576 GCA_039934155.1 Acidobacteriota bacterium
TTCTTTGTCAGGCGCCGGTGTCATCGCCGGGTTTATCGACGGCGGCCGCCGCATGCTCGTAACAAGAAGCGTTTACGCCGAACAGTTAAACCAGCCCGTTACGGTAAAAAGCTATTACGACCGGATCGATGACACTGCCAGATTCAATATTTACACTAACGGCAATGTGGGCGGGATAAATAGTTCAGTCTCGACGGGCACTTTCGTAGTGCCGAACGATGTAACACTGCTCGCTTCGCTTAACCGCAGCATTTCGACCAAAACAAGTCGGGACGGCGACCGGTTCACGATGACCGTCCGAAGTCCGTCGCAGTATTCCGGAGCCGTCATAGAAGGTTACATCTCAAATCCTAACCGTGCCGGCAGAATTTCCGGACGGTCTGAGTTGACGCTTAATTACCAAGCGATACGTCTGAATGGTCGAACATATCGATTCGCCGGAATAACTGAAAACGTACGCACGATGTCAGGAGAATCTGTCCGAATTGACAATGAAGGAACAGTGAAAGACAGCGACAACCAGACAGGTCAGACCATCGGCCGGACGGCAATAGGCGCCGGGATCGGAGCATTGCTCGGCGCGATAATCAGCGGCGGTGATGGAGCAGCGATCGGCGCGGCTGTAGGAGCCGGAACCGGCGTAGGATCTGTTTACATTCAGGGTCGCGACGATCTGGAACTTATGACCGGTGCGGAGTTTACCATCCGTTCGAGCGGTCCTAACTCGTAAAATAAATTGCCCGAACGAGCGATCGCTTCGCAAGACCTGATGATCCGGCTTGCGGAGCGATATTTTTTTCGATTGAATCACATTTATGAGGAAAGAAAATGCGGTGATTCGAGAACAGATAGACTCCGAGCGGCAAGGCCTTCTCTTGCAATTCGAAAAATTGGCTTGACACGCCAATGTTGGTCCTCGGGTTCGTGTGGCTGGCGTTGCTGGTCTACGAGTTTATCTGGAATTTAACACCGGCGCTCGAAATTACCGGAACAGTTATCTGGATCATCTTCATAATTGATTTTGCGATCAGACTTACCCTGGCAACTGACAAGACCGGTTATCTGAAAGCCAACTGGTTAACAGCTCTCGCTTTGATCGTACCCGCGCTTCGAGTTTTAAGGATCTTTCGTGCGTTTAACGTGCTCACGGCCGCAAGGACCGCGCGCGGCGTCCGTCTTTTTCGCGTATTGTCCTCGCTGAATCGGGGCATGAAGTCACTCGGCGCAAGTTTTGGACGACGCGGTTTTGGCTAAGTCGTCGCGCGCTCTCTCATCGTGATCTTTGCGGGCCCAGCAGGGATGCTCGCCTTTGAGAACGAAGTCGAGGGCGGAATTACCACCTACGGTGAAGCCTTATGGTGGACCGCCATGCTGCTGACATCGATCGGCTCAGACTATTTTCCGAAGACCGCCGAAGGTCGCGTCCTGTGTTTCATTCTGGCCCTGTGCGTCTTTGCCATTTTTGGATACGTAACTGCGACCCTGGCGACATTTTTCGTCGGCCGCGACGCTGAGGATAAGGGGTCCGAAATTGCCGGTTCGGAAGACATTCGCTCTCTGCAAAATGAGATCGCTCTGCTGCGCAGCGAGATAAAGCAGCTTAGTGCTGACGTCTGAAGGAATAGAGATGGTTTCGGAGAACAGGGATTATGTTTTTTGATGATTGGTCTGCGATCTTTCGCGTTTTGATAACCGGCGTATCCACTTACGCGGCGCTCATCCTACTCTTGCGCATCTCGGTAAAGCTGACGCTTTCCAAATGGACTGCATTTGATTTTGTGGTCACGGTCGCTCTCGGTTCGATATTTGCGACGGTGATACTGTCGAAGGATGTCATGCTAACCTGAAGAATCTGGTCAAAGGCGAACCGACCATGTTGCTTCGAGGGGTACGTTCTTGCGCCATTCCATGTTTCTACAGCGCGTAACCGAGTCGGACATTCGCATGTCAATCAGGCCGTCGGGATTTGCGGCCGTAGAAGACGTCGCGGCGGTCGTACTGGAAACCGATGGAAGCCTTAGCGTCCGGCTTAACGACTGCTTTGGAGGATGTGCCGTCGGGGATCGATAATTACTACAAATAGCCACGGCGACATGGGTGTCGAGGCCGGCGACTTTCTAAAATATGGGAACTGTACAGAGAAAACTTTCACGGTCGTTCAAGGCATTCTTCGACTCCGAAAGATCGAGTGGGATCTTACTGATCGCCTGCACAGCCGTGTCGCTAATTTTTGCAAATTCGATCCTGGGCGAAAATTATCTCGGCATTTGGCAGATGTATCTCGGGAAGTTGAGTATTGAGCATTGGATAAACGACGGATTAATGGCGATCTTTTTCCTGCTCATCGGGCTCGAGCTGAAACGTGAGCTTTACAACGGCGAACTTTCTAGTTTTAAAAATGCCCTTCTTCCTATATTTGCGGCTGCTGGTGGGGTCGTTTTGCCGGCCCTTATACACCTCTATCTGAACACCGGCACGCCGACGCAATCAGGCATTGGCATTCCGATGGCTACCGACATCGCCTTCGCACTCGGGGCTCTCGCGATATTGGGAAATCGGGTGCCGGCCTCGCTCAA
>JBDTMQ010000309.1:0-9251 GCA_039934155.1 Acidobacteriota bacterium
CGGTCACCGGATGCTCGACCTGGATGCGCGTATTCATTTCCATGAAATAAAAACTTCCATCCTCATCAAGCAAAAACTCGAAAGTGCCGGCACTCGAATAACCGATCTGTTTGCAGGCGTCGACGGCTACGGCCCCCATCTCTTCCCGAAGTTCCGGGCTTATCACCGGTGACGGCGCTTCTTCAAGCAATTTTTGATGACGCCGCTGGATAGTACACTCGCGTTCGCCCAGGTGGATAATATTGCCGTGCTGGTCAGCCAAAACCTGGATCTCGATGTGCCGTGGTCGCTCAACGTAGCGTTCGATGTAAACCGACGCGTTCCTGAATGCAGCCAAAGCCTCAGCCTGTGCGGTCTCAAGATTTGACTCGAGTTCAGCCTCTGACCGAACGATCCGCATCCCGCGTCCGCCGCCGCCGGCCGCGGCCTTGATTATCACGGGGAATCCGATCTGGCGGGCGAGCTTTTTTGCCTCGTCGGCTGACTCGATAGGTTCCGGGCTGCCGGGCAAGATCGGGACGCCGGCCGCCGACATCGTCCGTCGGGCTTCGACCTTGTCGCCCATCATTGCGATCACATCGGATTTTGGACCGATAAAATTGATATTGCAGTCTTCACAGATCGTCGCGAAGGTCGCCGATTCAGCTAAAAAGCCATAGCCGGGATGAATCGCATCGACATTGGTGATCTCGGCCGCGCTGATGATCGAAGGGATATTAAGATAACTTTGAGCGGACGGCGCCGGCCCAATACAGATGGCTTCGTCGGCGTATCTTACGTGTAGTGCTTCACGATCGGCTTCGGAATGTACGGCGACCGTCTTAATGCCCATCTCTTTGCACGTCCAGATAATGCGGCAGGCGATCTCGCCACGGTTGGCGATCAAGATTTTGCGAATTTCTCGCATAATAAATTAGCCACAAATTTCGCGAATTCCACGAATAGAATTGAAAACGATTCGTGCGATCCGTGTAATTCGTGGCTCGATTCTTACTTTCTAACTCCAAACAAGGCTTGTCCGTACTCGACAGGCTGGCCGTTCTCAACGTAAATGGCCGCGATAACGCCCGCAGTTTCGGCTTGTATCTCGTTCATCAGCTTCATTGCCTCGACGATACATACGACCGACTCGGCAGTTACCCGAGTACCTTCTTTTACGTAAGGGTCTTTTTCAGGACCCGGCGAGCTGTAAAAAGTGCCGACAATAGGTGACGTAATTTTATATAACGTCGCGTCCTCGGCTAAGTCGACATCATCTGTCTCGACAGTTTGTGCGATGGGCGTCACGGATTGTGATGAAGCAGCCGACGTGTAGGCCTGGGCCGGCAATTGAACAGGAGCCGCCGACGATAATTTACTCAGCCTGACGCGAATATTTGCGTTTTCAAACTCAAAATCGGTCAAACCGTGCTCATCCACGAGATCAGCCAGAGCCCGAAGCTCATCCATGTTGAATGACGGATCCGTCGGCCGCTGGCCACGGCCTGATCGTGATCCGGATTTTTCTTTTTCTTTCGCTTTCGCTGAAGCCGAGATCTCGCTCATTACTTGTTTACTCCGTCAGGAATTATCCCTTAGCCGCCAACTCACGCGGATTATCGACCAATTCGATAACCGCCATTTCGGCATTGTCGCCGACGCGGCGCCCAAGTTTGATAATACGCGTGTAGCCGCCGTCGCGGTCTTTATAGCGCGATCCGAGTTCATCAAATAATCGCTTTACAGCTTTGACGCCGGCCGTGCGCACGATAGCTTCCTTCGTTTCGCCCTTCTTGCCCCGAAAGCGGCTCTGCTCCACTTTAAAGGTACTGTTGCCCGCGTGGAAGTACCTCGCTGCCTGGCGACGGAGATGAACTTCTTTGACGCCAGCATCATCGCCGCTCAATGACTGTGCTTTTTTTGCTAGTGTGATCGCCTTTTCGACGAATGGACGCAGTTCTTTCGCCTTTGGGACGGTCGTCACGATATGGTCGTTGTCAGCATTGATCAGCGAGGTCGCGAGATTACGAAGCAGCGATATGCGATGCTCTGTCGTTCTGCCTAATTTTCGATGTGCTTTTAAATGTCTCATAGCTGCAGTGGTAAGTACTCAGTCGTCAGAAAGTCAGCAGGTCAATTCTCTGACCACTGACCTCTGACCACCGATCACTATTCTTAATCTAGATCTCGTCCGCCGGAACCAGGGATCGGATTTCCCTGCTCGTCAAAATCCATTCCAAAATCAAGTCCCATTCCATGAAGCAGGTCTTTGATCTCGGTGAGCGATTTCTTACCGAAATTCTTGGTGCCGAGCATATCCTTTTCGCTTCGCTTGATAAGGTCGCGGATAGAACGAATATCGGCGTTTTTCAGACAGTTGTATGAACGCACCGAAAGTTCGAGTTCATCGACCGGTTTGTCCAACAAGTCGTTGCGCATAAGCGGCGGTCGCGCAATATCTTCGTACTTATATTCCTCTTCTTCCTCTTCAAAATTGATGAAGATCGACATATGGTCCTTCACCAATTTGGCGGCGAGGCCGATCGAATCTTCGGGTTTAACAGATCCGTCAGTCCAGACCTCGATCGTCAGTTTGTCAAATTCAGTGTTCGACCCCTGCCTTGTCTTGTCGACATTGTAATTGACCTTGCGGATCGGCGTATGGACCGAATCGATGGGAATGTATCCGACCGACAGGTCTTCATCATTATTGATCTCTGCCGAAACGTAACCTCGGCCTCGCTTGAGGCGCATCTCGATATTAAGCGATCCCGAACCATTGATCGTGGCAATGTGGACATTCGGATCAAGCACTTCAACTTCAGAATCCGTCTCGATCGCGGCGCTTGTGACTTCGCCTGCGCCTTTCTTGCTTATTGTCAGGGTCTTCGGTCCGCTGCTATGCAGCAGGAACGGCACCTGTTTGAGATTCAGAATTACGTCGGTTGCATCTTCGACCACACCCTTGATGGACGAAAATTCGTGTTCGACACCTTCGATCTTGACCGCCGTAACCGCCGCACCCTCGATCGAAGACAGCAAAGCGCGTCGAATAGAATTGCCTATCGTGGTGCCAAAGCCTCTTTCAAACGGCTGAGCGTAAAATTTGCCGTATCGCGGGGTAAGCGTATCGGTTTCGACGTTCAGGCGACCCGGCATTTGGAAATCCGTCCAATTGTTCGTTTGTGTCATATTCGTATTTAAAGATCTTTAAGATCGCCGGCTTTTTCAGATCGCAAATTCCTAAACGATCCACGTAAAAATAACCGGCGACCGATCAATTACTTGCTGTAAAGCTCGACGATCAGCTGCTCGTTAATATTCTGATCAATGTCCTGTCGGGTCGGAAGCGCGGCGATCGACACACTCAGGTCGGGACCGGCAGGCGCGATCCACGATGGGCGGCCACGGCCCGCGGCCGTCTGCCAGGCTCCCTCGACATGCACATTCTTGTGGCTTTTATCCTTGACTGTCACGACGTCGCCCAACTTGACCTGGAACGACGGAATATCGACCTTGCGGCCGTTTACATGAATATGTCCGTGATTGACCAACTGCCGGCCCTGACGGCGGGATGTCGAGAATCCGGCCCGATAGACGACGTTGTCCAGCCTTCGTTCAAGCATGAACAAAAGGTTCTCGCCGGTAACGCCTTTTTGACGAAGCGCCTTTTCAAAATAATTGCGAAACTGTTTTTCGAGAACGAAATAGATCCGTTTTACTTTCTGCTTTTCCCGCAACTGCTGTCCGTAACCCGCGAGCATCTTTCGCCTGGCGGCGCCATGCTGTCCCGGCGGATTAGTTCCGCGTTTCTCGATCGCGCATGACGGCTTATAGCACCGGTCACCCTTCAAAAATAATTTTCCACCTTCGCGGCGGCACAATCGGCACACCGCATCTCTGTATCTAGCCATAATGTTTTTTTCGCCTTCAACAAAAATGATCCCGGATACCCGGAGTGCGAAACCTGGACCAACTCCAACCATCGCAAAACCGTGATCCCATTACCATTCTTGAGGAAAAAGTTTACAGAAAGCTTTAGGCTTCCCTTCGTCCTTTAGATAAATTCCTTGGAGAATGTTTCTCCGATCCAAGATCTAAGATTCAAAAATTCTCAAACGCGTCGGCGCTTTGGCGGACGACATCCGTTATGCGGGATCGGCGTCGTGTCTCTGATCGACGTAACACGGATCCCGGCCTGATTGATGGCCCTGATAGCCGACTCGCGGCCACCGCCCGGCCCTTTGACCCTGACCTCGACCTCGCGCATCCCGGCTTCGACCGCTTTGCGGGCGGCCTCACCAGCTGCCTGCTGAGCGGCGAAAGGTGTCCCCTTTCGTGAACCCCGAAACCCTCTAGCGCCCGACGAAGACTGGGCGACCAGGTTTCCCTGTGTATCGGTGATCGATATCAGGGTGTTATTGAACGAAGCCGAAATGTGAACGATACCCAACGGAATGTTCTTTCGCTCTTTCTTTTTGAAAGTCTTTTTCTTAGCTGGTGCTTTAGCCATAAATATAAGTGAGCGGTGAACAGCGAGCGGTTAGCAGACAACTGCTCACGGCTCACCGCTCACATCTTTACTACTTCTTGCCCGGTGCCTTTTTCTTGGCAACAGCCGCTTTGCGCGGTCCTTTTCGCGTTCTTGCGTTGGTCGACGTTCGCTGGCCGCGGACCGGCAAACTTCGGCGGTGCCGCAGACCCCGATAACAGCCGATGTCCATCAGCCGCTTAATGTCCATTTGCACACGCTTGCGAAGGTCGCCCTCGACGTCGCCCTGTTGTTCAAGGATCGCCCGTACCTTATTTAATTCGTCTTCGCTTAGGTCTTTGATCTTGGAATTAATACTGATCGAAGCCTCATCCAGGATCGCCGTTGCGCGCGATCTTCCGACGCCGTAAATATAGGTCAAACCGATCTGGGTCCTCTTATTGGGCGGTAGATCAACTCCTGCAATTCGAGCCATACTTTTTATCTGGGACTCCGGAATTTGGAACCAGGATCTGAGATCCGCATTCCGCGTTTCGTCATCCGCAATTCTCCTTTATCCTTGCCGCTGCTTATGTTTCGGATTGTCACAGATTACACGAACGATCCCCTTTCGATGGATGATCTTACATTTGTCGCATATCTTTTTTACCGACGGTCGAACTTTCATAATCTCTTCTGCCTTATTTATAGCGATAGGTTATCCTTCCGCGTTTTAGATCATACGGCGACAATTCCACAAGGACTTTGTCGCCCGGCAAAATACGGATAAAATTCTTCCTCATTTTGCCCGAGATGTGGGCAAGAACTTCGTGTTCGTTGCCATCCACCGCGACTTTGAACATCGCATTCGGAAGGGTTTCGAGCACGGTTGCCGTCACCTCTATCGCTTCTTCTTTAGACATGGTCCTCAAAGCCAACCCGCTGAATAGTTGGACAAACCGTTAATGTTAACCGTTTTTTGTACAAAACTCAAGTTACGCCGCTGCAATTTCAGAACTTTCGGTTTTCAAAACGATCTTTTGTTCTTTAGTAAGCGTCAGGACCTCGGGGCCGTCTGCCGTGACCGCTATCGTATGTTCCGCGTGCGCGGACGGCTTTCCGTCCCGCGTTACGACGGTCCACTTGTCTGACAGCGTACGCGTTTCGGCCGTCCCGATGTTCAGCATCGGTTCGATAGCAAAGCAGTAGCCTGCCCGGATCTTTTCCCGCGTCCCCTGACGTCCGTAGTTTGGTATCTGGGGCGCCTCGTGCATGGCACGTCCGATCCCGTGACCGGTATAGTCGCGAACAATACCGTAGCCGTATTTTTCAGCGTGCTGCTGAACTGCCCAACCTATATCGCCAACGCGATTACCGACCACGCATTGTTCGATCCCAAGCATCAGGCATTCATCAGTAACGCGGATCAGTTGAGCCAGCTCGTCGCTGATCTTCCCAACCGGAACCGTAGTCGCGGTATCGCCGACAAATCCCTGATACGTAGCCGCCATATCAAGCGACGCAATGTCGCCCTCTTGCAAAGGTGTTTCTTTTGAAAAGCCGTGGACGATCTCATCATTTACCGAAGCACAGATGGCATAGGGAAAGCCATGATAGCCGATGAACGTCGGTATCGAACCAGCATCCCGCATCATCTTTTCGGCCGCCGCATTCAGTTCCATCGTCGAGATCCCAGGCTCGACCATGTCACGAAGCGCCTCACGAACGCCGGCGATCAATTCGCCAACGGCACGCATTTTTTCAAGGTCTTTTTCCGATTTCGCTATGATCATCCTGTCTCCCGACAATAGGTCGAGTGTTCGTTTCTGTAACCGGATATTTCGCGACGCCATCGACAATGTTAGGTCGAGCTGACCTAACAGCCTTTACGCGTTCAGATCAGCCGCGAGAGCTGATCGTATATCTTCTCAACATTGTCCGTTCCGTCCACCTTCTTTAACCGTCGGGACTTTTGATAATATTCCAGCAGCGGCCTGGTGCTTTCATCGTACGTTTCGAGCCGCGTTCTCACACTTTCCTCGTTGTCATCCGCACGGTGAATAAGTTCGGTATTCGGGTGCAGGTCACAAACGCTCTGGGACATCGGCGGTTTGGAATAAATGTTATAGATCTCACCGCAGATCGGACAGCTTCGACGGCCTGTAAGCCTCCGCATTAGTTCCTCTTTGGGGACATCTACTTCGATCGCGTGGATCTCGTGTCCCTGTTCCGCGGCCAGTTCCTCAAGCTGCTCGGCCTGGACGGCCGTTCTCGGATAACCATCGAGGATATAGCCGCTGCGACAATCGTCCCGCGATGTGCGTTCGTGAACGATCTTATATGTTACGTCGTCTGAGATCAGCTTTCCCGAGGCCATGATCGCCTGCACTTCACGCGCCAGCGGCGTTTCAAGGACCTTCATTTCGCGAAACATGTCGCCGGTCGATATCTGTGGCAGTCCGCGTCGTTCCTGCAAAAGTCTCGCTTGAGTGCCTTTGCCGGCGCCTGGCGCCCCTGTCAAAACAATTATGTTACTCATTTCTATTGCCGTTCATATGCCAAGACGCAGTCGATCGAGAAAATCAAAGCGGTGAGCTTTTTGTCCTCGGCGAATCTGCGTCTTTGCAATCGATCGAACTTAACTTCTTCGGCCGCGCAGCCTCGAGCCCGCACCGAGAAAACCTTCATAGTTCCTCATCACCAGCTGGGCTTCGATCTGCGCCACGGTGTCCATCGCCACGCCGACAATAATTAGCAGCGATGTGCCGCCGAAAAAGAACTGATAACCCAGGCCCGTCGGGATCCAGCTAAGGCCCGGTGTGGCGGTCAAAAACGCATCCAGCCGGTCGCCGATGAACGGCAGACGTGCGACGCGAAAGCCGCTCAACAATATCTGCGGTACAAATGCGACGAATGCCAGATACAGCGCGCCGACTGCGGTTAAACGGGTCAGGATGGCATTAAGATAATCGGCCGTAGGAGCACCGGGTCTGAGGCCTGCGACAAAGCCGCCATGCTTTCTCAGATTGTCGGCTACCTCATCGGTATTGAAGATGATCGTAATGTAGAAAAACGTAAACAAAACGATCAGGGAAATAAAGACGAGTTCGTAATACGGATCGCCGCCGTGAAATTGTTGAAAGAACGCATGGACCTTCGCCCAAGTGGTATTGGGATTAGCCGGATCTGGCGGAAACGCTGAAAAAAGAGTCTGAGGCATAGCCAGGACCGACGAAGCAAAGATCACGGGGATCACGCCGCCCATGTTGATCTTTAACGGCAGACTGGTTTCCTGCCCGCGAAATGTCTGGCTGCCGACCCGTCGGCTGGCATAGCTTATGGCAATATTTCGCCTTGCCGATTCAACATAAACGATCAAAGCGATCAAAGCTATCAGTACGACTATAAGAAAGATAACGCCAAGCGACTGCATCGGATCGCCTGCCCGAACACGTTCGGTGACCTGTAGTACCGCACGGGGCATGCCGATGATGATACCGGCAAAGATCAACAATGAAATACCGTTACCGACACCGCGTTCGGTGATCTGCTCACCGAGCCACATCACGAATATCGTTCCCGTAGTGAGTGTGATCACGATCATCGCCGTTGCCCACCAGGTATCGGCGATCACGCCGTTACGGTTAAGCCACGTCGCCACAAAAAATGTCTGAACAGCGCAAAGGACGACCGTCATATAACGGGTCCATTGATTCAGCTTCTGCCGGCCCACCTCGCCCTCTTCCTGGATCTTTTTAACGGCCGGCGACAGTACCGGCATCAGCTGCATAATGATGGACGCCGTGATGTAGGGTGTTACGCCGAGGGCAAATACCGAGATCGTCCGAAAGTTTCCGCCCGAAAACAGATCGAGAACGCCGAGGAGAGTGCCGGCGACCTCACCCCAAACCTGTTCCAGCCGCACCTTATTGATCCCGGGCGCCGTAACGTGGGCACCAAAACGATAGACCGCGAGCAGCCCGAGCGTAAACAAAATACGGGTGCGAAGCTCGGGCACCTTGAACATGTTTTGAACTGCGTTGAGAAACTTCTCCATATAAGTTCAGTGGGCACTTGCAGGGACTGTTGGCGGTCAGTATCTACTGTCCAAAGCCAACGGCCTCCTGCGGTCTATGCTGCAGGTGCAGCCTTTTCGATCCGAGTAGCGGATCCTCCGGCTTTCTCGATCTTATCCTTGGCGGTTTTTGTAAAACGATGCGCCGAGATATTAAGAGATTTAGACACATCGCCGTTGCCGAGGATCACAAGGTCATGTTTTGCCTTTTTGATCAGACCGCGTTCGTGCAGGATCTCGGGTGTGATCTCGTCACCAGCATTGAAATTCGAATCGATCTTAGCGAGGCTGATCTCGATCCATTCTTTCTTAAAGATATTGGTAAACCCGCGCTTTGGCAACCGACGCTGCAGCGGCATCTGTCCGCCCTCGAAACCCGGACGACTGCTGTAGCCCGACCGCGATTTTTGACCTTTATGTCCGCGGCCGGCGGTTTTGCCTAAGCCCGAGCCCGGGCCGCGTCCGACCCTCTTTTTCTTATGTGTCGAGCCTTCTTTCGGCTTAAGATTATTTAATGATAATGCCATCTCTTTGATCTCCGTATCAGCAGCCACACGCAAACTTAAGCGTTCAGGCCGCAGACACTTATTCTACTATCCTCAGCAAATGCGGGACCTTAGCGACGATCCCACGCATCGAAGCATTATCGGGCCGCGTCACCGTCTGGTTCAGCTTTGTGATCCCAAGGCTTTTGACGATCTCTTTCTGCTTTTTCGAATAACCGAT
>JBDTMQ010000310.1:0-5513 GCA_039934155.1 Acidobacteriota bacterium
GACTCACCTTCGATCAATACGGTTACATTGGTTTTTGATACCCGCTCAACGAGATCATATACGGCAAGCATCTTCTCAGATCTTCCGATGACATTCTCGATGTGAAAGTCTTCATGAACTTGGCGTCTAAGCCGTCGATTTTCCGCGAGGGCGCTCCCATACTTTAGGGCCTTTTCGATCGTGAGCAGAAGTTCCGGACGATTAAAGGGCTTGGTTATGAAATCAAAAGCGCCACCGCGCATCGCTTCAACGGCGATTTCGACATCGCCGAATGCCGTGATAACAATTATCGGTACTACGCTGTTAATCGCCGTCGCCTGGCTAACGAGTTGTGAGCCGCTCATCTTTGGCATCCGCCAATCAGTGATCACACAGTCGAATTCTTCACTTGAGAATCGATCCAGTGCTTCCCCGCCGTCACTCTCACTTACAACTTCGAATCCAGCCTCGATCAGCTGGAATTCAAGCACACGCCGCAGTGAATCATCGTCATCGACGAGGAGAATTCTTGCGCGGTGCTTTGATAACGACGGGCTCATTTAATTTCAAACGTGAGTGTCGTCCATTTCGATTCGTAGTTCAGATCTGGGTCATCGAGTTTGGTCATATTGATGAATTTGACATACCACTTGCCCGTACCGTCGAGGCGGACCTTTACAAGTCCATTTTGGTCGCTTCGAAGCTCAGGCGCGATCAGAATCCTACCTTTTTCCTCGCGCCCGGCGAGCACGACTTGACCGGCCAGGGGTTTACCGTCCTTCAAGCATAAGATCTCGATCGTGCCGCCCTTTTTCAACGTGTATGGATTTTGCTGGGGAACGAGTTCGACTGGATAGCCGAGAACCGTTTTGTAATCGTCTGTCTGCCTTTTACCAACCTGTAGGATAGCTTTGACGTGCTTCGCGTAGCGCTCCTTGGCGTCTTTCTCGAGTTCGCCGGTCTTTCGCCGTTCTTCAAGCGTATCGGGCAGGCCGTCTTCCTTTAGGTAAGCATTAAATTCTTCCGCTTTTAGCGCGATCTCGCGAGTTTTAGTTGAGAGTCCGATAACATAGGTGCCCGCCGCACCGGTTGGAAGGTTCATGAACGCCGTTGTTTCGTTCTTTGTAAAATCTGTTTCTAGCGGATGAACCCTTTTTCCATCTGAAACCACACTCACGTCGTTCAGTCGGGCGAAGGACACCGCTCCCTCGCTTGCCTGAAAAGTTCCGTTCATTATCTGGACCGTAAACTTCGAGTTGGGCTTCAGGAAATAACTGTCCGTTTTGAGAAACAGATCGTGCGCGAAAACCGAGGCGACCAGCGACAATAGTAAAGTTAATACAAAGATTGTTTGTTTTTTCATTCGAAATTTCCTCTTTACTTGATTTCAAAAGTCAGGGTCGCCCATTTTGATTCGTAATTCAGTTTCGGGTCGTCGATCTTTACCATATTGATAAACTTTGCGTACCACTTGCCGGCCCCGGTCAGTTGAACTTTCATTATGCCGTCCTTATCGGTGCGGGCACTGGTTTCGCCCAGCAGTTTGCCGCCAGCCTCATATCCGGTTGTAACGATCTGCCCGGCGAGCGGTTTGCCGTCCTTGAGACAGAGAATATCCAGCGAGCTTCCTTTCTTCAGTTGATACGGATTTTGCTGAGGTACGATCTCGACGGCGTAGCCAAGGATCGTCTTATAATTATCGGTTGCTTTATTGCCCGCCTGAAAGATCGTTTTGACATATTTCGAGTAGCGATACTTTGCGTCTTTGTCGAGCTCGCCGTCACGTGTTCGATTCTCCAAGATATCGGGAATGCCTTCGGCCGGTAAATATTTATTGAACTCATCTGCCGGGAGACCGCTTTCGCGCCACATCGTCGATATACCAGCAATGTAATTACCAGCCTCTTTCGGCGTGATGTTCAAAAAGGCCATGCTTTCGTTCTTTGTCAGGTCCCCCTCGACGGGATGAGTTCTCGCCCCGGACGGGGCCACCAGGCTTACATCAGTCAGACGAGCAAACGCGACCGCGCCTTCGCTTGTTTGAAAAGTGCCGTTCATAACGGGAATTGAAATTTTCTCATTAACCTTTACAAAAAAGCTCGTAGGTTTTAAGAAAAGGTCATGGGCAAAACCGGACAGAGCCGTCAAAACTACAGCCATTGCGAAAAAGATGATCTTTGTTTTCATTTATCCTCCAGGATGGTTCGCCTATTGCACTTGTGCAACCTGATTGTTCCAAACAAGCTGTTGAAATGATTCGTTTCCTCGATTGAAGCAAACCCTGCGTCTGCCATCAACTTCGGTAATAGACCCTTGAAACTATCGGCGGTTGTTTCAAAACCGTCCAGGAGCTGGATCAAATATGACGACCTTCTCATCAACCAAGTAGTGGGACGCCCCCAGTCCGCGACGTGAAATTGTCCATTTGGCTTAAGCACGCGTATCACTTCCCGTAGTGTTTTCGACTTATTTTCCCGCGTCAGATGATGAAAGAAAAGACTCGAAATAACCCGTTCGAACGATTCATCTTTGTATGGCAAATCAAACGACATCCCCACGTCGAACTGAATCTCAACCTGTGCCCTGCGAACCTTCGTTTTCGCTATTCTCAAGATCCTCGCATCACCGTCGACTCCGATAACCCTGGCCCGCGGTTGCCTTTGTTTCAGCATAATAGAGAGCGTCGCTGTGCCGCAGGCAAGGTCAAGAACGCTATGATCTCCTTCAATCCGAGCTTGCTCGATTAAAGCTTTCTTGAACGTATTCTCGCGAGTTGTCAACGCAACAACCGGATCGTAAAGACTCGTTAGCCAATCGTAGCTCAAAGCCGGGATGTATTCTTGATTTTTCATCGTGCGGCTCCCTTAAATCTCCCTGGCTAAACTAATGGGCATGCGGGTTGATAACTTCTTGCGCTGTGTATCCGCGCAGCTCATCGTATTTCTTGACCTGTTCGGCCGACAGCACTCGTTTGATCTCGAGATGCGCGGACAAATGCACGATACGCAGATCTCCCTGTAACCGGGCAATCTCATTGATATTCGTTCGCATTTTTGTCTGTTCGGCTTTGCCATTACGAAACAAATCGTTCAGCCCTGCCTCCTTTTCCACGATCAATCTTCCAAGACGAATGGCTTCGCCGCGCATCCGATCGAAAGCCATTTGCGTTTCGCTTTTCTGCCGTGCGGAAAGCTGAAGTTTCTCGGCTAGTTCAAGAACGTGCATCGGTCCGGGATAACCATTCAACTCTGCCGGTTTCGCGAGGCTCATGCCGCGTCCATTAAGGTAGCCTTGTACCTCCGTTTCCGAGAGTGACTTGACCTGATATGATTTCTGGCCGGTGCCGGGCTCTTGACTCGTTTGTGACCACGCGAAAAGCGGCATTGCGATCAATAATGGCAATGCCCATATTAATTTCTTCATGTTTCTTGTCTCCATTTATGAAAGCCGTTCAACTAGTCACCTCCTGTCAACTGACATTTTATAATTTTAGATTCCGCAGTCGCAGTGCGTTGACTATTACGGACACCGAGCTAAAAGTCATCGCCGCACTTGCGATCATCGGGCTGAGAAGCAAACCAAAGAACGGAAACAAAACGCCGGCAGCGATCGGCACGCCCACCAGGTTGTAAATGAATGCGAAGAACAAGTTCTGACGAATGTTCTTCATTGTCGCCTCGCTTAGTTTTTTCGCCCTTAGGATTCCCCGAAGGTCGCCCTTCAAAAGCGTTATATCAGCGGATTCCATTGCCACGTCGGTTCCGGTCCCCATGGCGATCCCAACTTGAGCTTGTGCAAGCGCCGGTGCATCATTCACGCCGTCGCCAGCCATTGCGACGATTTTGCCGCTCGCCTGTAGTTCTTTTATCTTTTCTGCCTTTTGTTCCGGTAGCACGTCGGCAAAAACCTTGTCGATGCCTAGCTTTTTGGCTACTGCCTCGGCCGTTATTGCATTATCGCCCGTCATCATTACGACTTCGATCTTTTGCCGATGCAATTCAGTGATGGCATCTTTCGCAGACTCTTTGATTGTGTCTGCAACGCCCACCAGGCCAGCGGCTTTTCCATCTACGGCTACAAGCATTACTGTTTGCCCTTCGGCTCGCAGCTCATCGGCTTTTCCATCCGCCGGGAAATCAATGTTGTTCTCCGTCATCAGCTTCGAATTACCAAGCAACACCTTTTTCCCGTCGATCGATCCCGTGATCCCTTTACCTGTGATGGATTCAAAATCTTCCACCTTAGCAAGTTCGATAGTCTTCTCTTCGGCTCCTTTGATAATCGCTTCCGCAAGCGGATGCTCGCTCGATTTTTCGAGACTGGCTGCTAACCGCAAGATCTCGGTTTCAACGAAGTCGCTTAACGCGATAACATTCTGAAGGCGGGGTTTGCCCTCGGTCAAAGTGCCCGTCTTATCAACGACGATCGAATTCACCTTTTCCAGAATCTCCAATGCCTCGGCTTTCTTAACCAATACGCCGTGCCGCGCACCGTGTCCCGTCCCGACCATGATCGACATCGGCGTCGCCAGGCCCAGGGCACACGGGCATGCAATGATTAGAACCGAAACGGCAGCTACCATCGCGTATGCGAAACTGCCGAAGATCAGCCAGACGGCGAACGCAACAATTGCAACAACAATTACCGCCGGGACGAAATATGCTGAAACGACATCCACCAGACGCTGGATCGGAGCTCGTGAACGCTGAGCCTCGCCAACCATCCGAACGATCTGGGCCAGCAGCGTGTCACTGCCGACCTTTTCCGCTTTCATTACAAAGCTGCGTCGGCCATTGATCGTTCCGCCGATAACTTTATCGCCAACGGTCTTTTCGACCGGAATCGATTCTCCCGTCACCATCGACTCATCAACCGAAGTATCCCCTTCCAGTATCGAGCCATCGGTCGGAATCTTTTCGTTCGCCTTAACCCTCAAACTCGCGTCGATCTCAACATCCTTAAGTGCGATCTCGGCTTCAGTGCCGTCGTCAAAAACAACGATCGCGGTCTCGGGGGCAAGTCCGAGGAGTTCCTTGATGGCGCTTGAAGTTTGGCTCCTTGCCCGCAATTCCAATACCTGTCCGAGCAAAACAAGTGTAGTAATTACGGCGGCCGCCTCGAAGTATGCGGAGATCAACCCGGTGTGCTCATTTCGCATCGATGCCGGGAACAAATCGGGGAGGAACAGAGCAAAAAGACTGAAAAGATAGGCGGCCCCCGTGCCGATGGCGATCAGCGTGAACATATTCGGGCTGACGTTCTTGACCGAAGTCCAGGCCCTCTGAAAAAACGGAAATCCGCCCCAGAGAATAACGGGTGTTGCTAAAACAAACTGGATCCAGAGTGCAATCTTCGGTGCGACGTATTCGTGATAATTCGGCAACATCTCACCCATTGCCAGTGCAAAAACGGGGAGCGTAAGTACAGCCGAGATCCAGAACCTCCGCTTCATGTCCACATATTCCGGATCGGGCCCGTCGTCGAGGGTCATCACCTTCGGCTCAAGAGCCATTCCGCATTTTGGACAGCTTCCC
>JBDTMQ010000311.1:0-4145 GCA_039934155.1 Acidobacteriota bacterium
ATTAAAGCGGCCGCCAAAACGACGACCGCCAAACTCTTGTAAAATTGGCTCCGCAGGTAAGACTCGAACTTACAACCCTTCGGTTAACAGAAGAAAATATTTGCTGTCACCGAGCGCTGTCAAGTATCACCAAGTCGTTTATTATGAGGCGTTTATACAACTCACAATCACTCGGTGACACCCAGTGATTTTGTGTCATATTCGGTGCAATTTCGATGGGTTATGCGACAATCAATGACACAATTGACGGGACGTGCAACGTGTCCGAGGCCGCCGACCGTTTCGGGTCTAGAGCAATGCCGAATTAGATCGATATCGGTCGAGATTTGATGTTTCTATGAAAACACCCCGTCCGGCCGCTGGTCGACGATCGCTTCAAAACCTTTTCTTGTCGAGAATCGTAGAATCGTGGAAAAGATCGACACCGAACGTCCTTGACAACGTTGAGATTGCATCATAAGTTGAAACGCGGTGAAACACGTCGTTAAATTCATGAGGGGTAAAATGAAGGCACGTAGGCTGATCGCCGCGTTGTTTTTGTTAAGCGCCTTCTTTGAGCTTGGTTCTCATATGTTTTTGACGTCAAGCAGTGGCGGGAAAGCTTCAGCGTGGATGTGGTGTGCCAAGTTTCACAATCCAAATAATGGAATAAGCTGTCCTCACAAGCGAGATCACCGCGGTCCGGAGAGGAATGTTCTAGACGAAATGAGCCACCATGCTGCGCTGCTCACGCAGGACGACCTTGAGATCACCGTCATTGTCTATCACACCGAGATACCTGCCCCCCGGCGGGTTCATGCAATTTCCCGAACCTTAACCCCTCGATTTCAACCACCCGAACAAGGCTGATCCTCGGCAATTGTTATTTTGGTGCTTTCCTGGCCAATTTCCTTGCTGTTTTCAGCGAACTCGCGCACATTTTGCGCGCATTTCACAGGCAGAACGTTCTGGGTTCCCTGCCTTGGTCACCGCAAATGAAAATGAATGGCGAATCGATGGTTTGCCGCGGCCGAACCTTTAGCACCCGCAAGAGGGCGTGGAGGTCATGTCGTTGGTCGATCTACCTTATCTGCACGATAGTGCTCTTTCCTGTAGTTCATGAATCTCAAGTTCCGCCGCGGGACCCGTTAACTACCATAGGTGCACCGCGGGCGACGCCGACGCCGCAGGTGAAGAGACTTGTCACCGTATCTGACGCGGTTACGATCTTTATGCAGCAGAATCTGCAACTGGTCGCGGCCCGATATGACATCGATCTGACTGATGCGGAAAAGTTGAGCGCTCGTGTGAGGCCGAACCCGGAGATCACGATCGATTCCTCGGGACTTCCGCTGAAATTCAACCCATTCCTTTCATCGCAAACATTTGCCTACAACATTTCCCAGGATCTAGAGCTGGGCGGTAAACGTTCGAAGCGGATCGATGCTGCAAACGCCAATTCCGAAATTGCTCGGTCCCAGTTTCAGATCGTCGTATGGCAGATGACCAACGACCTTAAAAAGAAATTTTACTCAGTACTCCTCGCCAGATCTTTGCGGGATCTGTCGATCGAGAACCAGTCGACCTTCTCCGAAATTGTCGACCGCACACGAGATCTCGTCAGAGCCGGCGAGATTTCCGGCCTCGATCTTCAGAGGCTCGAGATCGAAAAATTCAAATTTGATACCGATCTCGCGAATTCGGAACGGGATTACGAGCTTGCCCTGCGAGACTTCCGAATAGCGTTGGGCGGCGATTATCCCGCGATGGATGTCGAGGTTGCCGGTTCGATCGACTATTACCAAACTTACGATTTTTCGTTCGCGGACCTCCGTGACAAGGCCTTGGCAACGAGGCCGGATCTCAAAGCGGCCGAACTCGTCGAGCGCGCCGCTAACGCAAATATTCGCCTTCAGGACGCTCAAAAGGTGCCGAATCTGACCCTAAACGGCGGCGTCGATCATGTCCCGATTGGCGGCGGTAGCAGCTACACCTTCGGTGTTGGGATCGTGCTTCCCATTTCGGATCGCAATCAGACGGAGAGGGCCAAAGCGCTTATCCAAAAAAAAGCCGCTCAAAATCAACAGCGGCTGATCACGAATCAAATTGTTAGTGATGTGGACAAGGCCTTGGTCGCGTTCGACATTCAAAAACGCCGCGTCGAGCTTTACAGAACCGGCGTGCTAACCACCGTCACAAACATTCAGTCTCTTACAGAGCTTTCATTAAGAGCGGGCGAAAGCTCGACACTCGAACTGCTCGACGCTATCCGGACACGTCGAGATACGCTCGCCGGCTTTTACCAGACCATTTTCGATTATGAGTCAGCGTTGCTCGATCTTGAGCTCGCTACGGCGACCCCGCTGCAGAAGTAAACGGATCTGAGGAGGACGCACAATGATGCTGCACCGAAAATTCACCAGACTAATTCCTATTTTAGCGATCTTTCTCGCGGCTCTTTGCGCCGGTTGCTCCGCACCGTCGCCGGACACGACCGTCGCCGTCAATGCTTCCGCAAGTTCGGAGCCTAACAATGGCATTGAGCTTGAGATCGTAACGCAACAACCTATCGAAGGCGCCATAACCGCGACTGGCAAGATCCTCGTAACGGAGGATCGAATGGCAAGCATCGGACCGGTTCACGAGGGGAGGATCGCGAGGCTTTATGCCGGACAGGGCGATTTCGTTCGCAAGGGGCAAAGGCTTGCCGACCTCGAATCGGCCGACATAGACGAAGCCAAAGCTGAATATCTCAAAGCTTTAGCCGACCTTGAGAACGCCAACCGTACGTCGAACGCCGAGATCAAGTTCGCACAGGCCACCTATGATCGCACCAAGCTTCTTTTCGACAAGGAAATAACGGCCGGCAAGAATCTGCAGCAAGCTGAACACGACCTGGAACTGGCAAAAGCCAATGCGACTAGTTCCATCGCGAGCGCCAAGGTTTCCGTTTCTAACGCTCGGCGCCATCTGCTTATCCTCGGAATGAACGACTCGGCAATCGAAGCACTTGCCAAACGACCCGATCTAACGTCCTCTATATTTGGCCTAAACGCGCCTATTTCGGGGATCGTCGTCGAGCGAAACGCCACCGTCGGCGCAACTGTAGGCTCAGACGCAAACCTGTTCAAGATCATCGACCTTTCGAGAGTCTGGATCGACGCAAACGTTTTTGAAAAGGACCTTGAGCGGGTTAGGCCGGGTCAGGCGGTAAAGGTTACGGTTCCCGCGTTTCCCGAATCGAGCTTTTACGGCAGGGTCATCCTGATCAACAGCCTCGTAGATCCCGAAACGAGGACGCTCAGTGTCCGCACCGAAGTCCCGAACGGCGACGGCCGCCTCAAACCGGACATGTTCGCTAACGTCCAAATTATTACCGTAAGCCACGTATCCGCGATCTCAATACCGCTGGCCGCTGTACTCGACGACGGCGGAAAATCGGTGGTTTTCGTCGCCGACGGAAACGAATATAAGAAAAAAGAGGTCGCGCTCGGGCTAAAGAGTGACGATCGCGTAGAGGTCGTCACAGGTCTTGCGGTCGGCGATAAGGTAGTGGTGAAAGGTAATTATCTTTTGATGGAACAAAGCAAGGCAGGCCAATAGCGATGACAGATAATCTAATAGCCTATTTCTATCGCGAACGTCTGATCGTAACCGTTGCCTCACTGATCATCGTGGCGGGCGGCATTTTCGCTCTTACGAGGCTAAACGTTGACGCGTTTCCTGACGTTACGCCAGTCCAGGTCGAGGTCGACACCGAGGCCGAAGGAATGGCTCCGCAAGAGGTCGAGCAACTCGTAACCTTTCCTATTGAAAACGTAATGAACGGGATCCCGGGCGTATCCAGCGTCAAGTCGATCTCGAAATTCGGGTTGTCGGTCGTGACCATCTATTTTCGCGACGATGTAGACGTTTATTTTGCCCGGCAGCAAGTCTTTGAAAGGTTATCGACCGCCAAGGATGATCTTCCCGACGGCATCGAGCCCGGCATGGGGCCGCTAACAACTGGAACCGGGCAGATCTACCTATATCAAATAACGGGACCCGGCAAGAGCAATCAAGAGCTTCGCACCATCCAGGATTGGATAATTAAGCTGCAGCTCAGAACCGTTCCCGGGGTCGCCGATGTGCTGAGCTTTGGCGGAGACGTCAAACAATATCAGGTC
>JBDTMQ010000312.1:0-9081 GCA_039934155.1 Acidobacteriota bacterium
CTTCCCACCATTCACCCTCGCTGGTCGTGCCGTCGCCGACCGACATATAGACGACCTCGTCACCCTTAAAGCCCGTGATCTTTTCCTGCAGACCTTTAACGAGCGACGCCCGGTAACCAGCCTCGGCCGCACCGACCGCGTGCAGGGCCTGTGAACCTGTGCACGACGATTGCGACGGCACATTGAGTTCGACGCTGCCCCAGTGCGACGGCATCTGCCGGCCGTGCGAATTGGGATCTTTTTCGGCGCCGACCGCTGACCATAGCATCTCTTGTGCGGTCATGCCCAGACCGAGCATCAGCGCACGGTCGCGATAGTATGGAAAGAACCAGTCGTAGCCCGGCTTCATCGCCAGCGCCGCACCGACAAGCACGCCCTCGTGACCGGCACCCGAGATCTGGAAAAAGATCTTGTTTTGGCCTTTTAGTTGGATCTCTTTATCGTCTATCCGGCGGGACGTATACATCGTGCGGTAGATGCCGACCAGCGTCTTTTCGTCAAGGCTCTGGTATTTATCGATGTGTTTTGCAGCGGCCGTAGTTTTGGCCGAGGGCATTTCGGCCGCCGTGCCGCTGGCAGTCGGCTGTATCTTTTCGTCGGGGTTGAACCCGTCGGCTTCCGTTACGTTCGCTTTCTCAGCTACGATCGACTTGCCGTTTTCGTTCTTTTTTCCGTTCTTTGTATTGACGTCTTTTGCCGGAGTTGCCATTAAATTAGGTCCTTGTCATAGAGATTTTTTATATAAGCGTAACCATTTAAGATACCAAATCCGGCGGATTCGGGCAATTTTTGGCTTCTGTTGCGGGTGGCGGTCAAAGTACTCTTTTTGAGATCGCTGCCGCTGTGAAGTTAAATTTAATTACCCGGACGATTTCGGATAGAAGGCCTCTTTCGGGCCGTATATGATGGAAACATGACAACGAACCTCCAAAAAATGAAAAGCTTCGACGGCGATTGGCGGTGGCGTGCGGTCGTCAGCCGGACTGATGCTTTTGACGGCATGTTCTATTTCGCCGTAAGAACGACCGGCGTTTTTTGCCGGCCGTCGTGCCGTGCAAAGCATGCCAAACGTGAAAACGTCACGTTTTTTAGTTCCGCTGCCGAAGCCGAGCTTGCCGGCTTTCGGGCCTGTCTCAAATGCCGGCCAAATGAAGCCGGTCTGTCCGGTCCGTCGGCTCGTCTCGCAGCAACCGCACTAGCTCTGATCTTTGATCCCGAGACTGAGATCACTACTGTTGAGGACCTTAGCGGCCGGCTTAATTCCAGCGCCGGCCGTCTGCAAAAAGCATTTAGAGAGGTGCTGGGAATAAATCCGAAAGAGGTGATCGATATGGCTCGATTAGAAGATTTCAAAGAACACGTTAAAACAACTGATGTGACGACTTCGCTATACGAAAGCGGGTTCGGCTCGAGCCGGTCGCTTTATGAGAAAGCCGGCGAGCGTCTCGGGATGACGCCGGCTGTGTATAAGAAGGGCGGAAAGGACCTCGATATCGATTACACGATCGTCGATTCGCCGCTCGGCAAGCTCCTGATCGCCGCGACCGCGAGAGGCATCTGCGCCGTCAGCTTCGGCGAGGAAGAGACATCACTTAAAGATGAGCTCGAGCAGGAATTTTTCGCGGCTCGCATTCAGCAGAATGACGGAAAGCTAAAGGCCGCGGCCACCGCTATATTGAAAGGGCTCGAGGGCGAACGGGCGATCCTGAATCTGCCGCTGGACATACGCGCAAGTGCCTTTCAGATGCGCGTCTGGTCCGAACTGAGGAAGATCCCGTACGGCGAAACCCGCTCTTACGCTGAGATCGCCGAGAGCATCGGCGACCGCAAGGCCGTGCGGGCCGTCGCACGTGCGTGTGCGACAAATCCGGTCGCCCTCGTCAATCCGTGTCATCGCGTCATCGCATCGGACGGCAAGCTGAGCGGCTATCGATGGGGCATCGATCGGAAGCGGCGGCTGCTCGACAACGAACGAAACGCCAAGTAAGCGTTTTTCCGGTGAGACAAGCCGGATGCGGGAAAAAGCCCTAATTCGTTTAGTGTGAGGCGTTTCCCGACGGCTCGTACCGCTCGCTGTCCCGGGGTGTCTCACCCCTGTCCCACTCCGGAACGGAACCACGTCGAACTCGAATTCATAAAGCCCGGACGGCCCATGCAGAACGGCTTTGTAGAACGATTCAACCGAACTTATCGGGAAGCGGTTCTCGATATGTACATCTTTGAAAGTTTGGAGGACGTCAGGACCAAAACAGCCGAGTGGGTCGAGATCTACAACCACCACCGGCCGCACGCGTCGCTGGAAGGCTCGCCTCCCAGCGAGTTCCTGGCCAAACACTTACCCGGAAAAGTGTATTCCTAACTGGCACTAACCATGGGAGGTTTACAGGTGAATTTCTCCTAACCGAGGAAGACGAGGAATTCGTCGTTGAATGCGCCGAGCCTCTTCTTCGCGAGGTACTGTTGCAGGCTTTCAATGTACGAAATCTAAGGTGTTTTTTTGATAGCAAGTAGAATTAACAGTCAACGGACAAATGCCTGATCGAATTTGACCGGCGTTAATCTTGGTGTGACCGATCCTACAAGTGGCATGCGATATTACAATTCTGTGAATTTCGACAAGCATTTTCGTCCGCTTCAAACGAAATGGATTCGAAATCACAAGGACAAACGGCCATGATTGCCAACTGTTCGAGACGAGAATATGATTTCAGCCGCGATGAAAAAATTTCTTCCATTGTTTTTATTGGCGGTTGTCGCGCCTATTTTTGCGCAACAGCCGGACCGGTGGCACGGGCTGATCGTCGATCAAAGCTCACCAGACGATGCCATCGCGACCCTTGGAACGCCTGATTCAGACAAGATCGACAAGTTTTAGGGTTTATAAGATTGATGATTGGTTAACGAAGGCGATCCGCGAAAAGAAATACCGGCGCCTCGAATTCCAGAAAGTGGAAGGCTTTAAAAAAGTAGTTCTGGCCTTTAATGACGGTAAACTTGTCTTTATCGAACTTAATCCCCAAAAGCTTGACCCAGACGTGCTCGAAAACGCTTATGGGATAGAGTTTACGGCGACGTCAGACAAGTTCGATATAGCGATGAATCCGGGAAATTACGAGCGAAGCTCTGGAAAAGTTTAAGCTAAATCTTACGGAATCTTTTATTACTTGTTCGCTAAGGCACCAACGACCTTTCTATTGGCGGGAGTTGGAAACGGTAGTCTTGGAAGTTTGATGGGTACGAAATCCATTAATGATGATATTGGCTATCCTGGGAAAGTCGCCTACCTTCAAATCATCTCTCGCACCATGGAAAACAAAGACGGGGCGAATATTCTTAAATAAGCCTGCGAATTGAACGGCGTTGCAGATCGCCTACAATGTTGAGAGCCGGATTGCTTTCAATTTGCACGGGAGCGATCAGCTCCAGGGGACGTTTTTGCCGCCGGGGAAGTCTTTGTCTTCGCGCGCGACGCTTATCTGTCCGAAGGGCGTCAATAGAAAGAACGCCATTGGATGCCCTTTTTCTCTCAGCATCTTGAAATTATTTCGGTCGTTAGTGCTGAAATTCCCGGTCGAGTATCGTTTCGGGTGCGTGTGACAATTTGCCCTGACCATTCCCTGCGGAAGAGTCTGTGACACCTCGCCGCTGCCGCCGTCCACTATTTCGGTGTAGCAATAGGTCACTCCGCTGTTATCGGGCTTTTTTTTCATGACCACCCAGAACCCGAATTCGCGGTAATGCTGTTTGTTGTTATCGGCCATTATCGCCCTAAAACCTGCCCTCACCGCGTCTAACTCAGAATTAAAAGGACCCGTCATATTGATACTTCCTCACGAGAAAAGGTCTATTCCTCAGGGACGAAAACCATCGTGAAATTTTGCTTAGCGGAATTCAGCGGCAAGCTTTCGGATGATCAGGTTTTGACACTGAGTTCTTCGGCAAGCGAGACGATTATGCCGGCCGGGCCTCGCATGTAGCAGAGCCGGTACTTGTCTTCGTACTGAACGAATTCGCCGATGAGTTCGCCGCCGGCTGCGCGTAACGCTTCAACAGTTTCGTCTACGTTTTCGACCGTGAACACCACTCTGCGAAGGCCCAGAGCGTTTGGCGGCTGGATCTCCGGCTGGACGTCGACCAGCTTTGGCGCGTGAAACTTGGTCAGCTCAAGCCGCCCGTGGCCTTCCGGGGTGCGCATCATAACGATGTCGACCTTGATGCCTTCCATGCCGTTGATGCGGTCGACCCATGGGCCCTCCATCGGCGCCTCGCCCTCTTTGGTCATACCGAGCGTGGTGAAAAAATCGACAGCCGCCGCAAGGTCGTCAACGACAACGCTGATGTGATCCAGTCTTTTGATCGTCATAACACCAATATAACGAAGGGCTCTGGCGAAACAGGGTTATTGAGCTTTCAATACCCAACCGTTGGGATCGATGACCGGTGCGGCGCCTGAGATCTTGATCGTCGCCTTGCCGTCCTTCATCTCGACACGCTGTGTTTTGCCGTCGACCACGACGTCGATCGGCATTGGGAAAGGCATATTGTCGGGCGTTTCCCAGCTCAGCGTCATTGTTTTGCCGTCAGAATTAGTAAGGAGTTTCGGCAAGGTCGGTTGGCGAAGATAAAGCTCAAAAAACCAGCCAAGATCCATTTTTGATTCCTGCTCGGCAATGGTCAGAAAATCATCGGTCGTTACCAGGCGTTCCTGACGCCCGTCGGTATAAGTTTCCATCTCTTTCGACGGATATGCCATTCGGTGAAGCGCGCGGAAAAAGGCGTCATCGCCTATCAGGTACCGAAGAGAATTCAGCACCAGCGCGCCCTTGCCGTAAATATCGCCGTCGCTGTTCAGATAATCCGGTTCGGCCATATAGACCTGGTAAGCGATCTTGGCTTCGCGGGGCGCAACGGGCTGTTTGTTTCTCAATCCCTTGACGCGGCCCTGCATCGATTTGAAATAGGCTTCCTTACCGTGCAGGTGTTCCTGATAAAGGCTGTCCATAAAGCTCTGAAAGCCCTCGTGGATCCAGAAATCCTTCCAGTCAGACGCTGTCACGAGATTGGCCCACCACTCATGCCCAAATTCGTGAAGCAGCAGCCCATCGGTGCCGTCCTCGTTGTATTTGAATTGATTGCCATAGGCGATGTGCGTCGAATGTTCCATGCCGAGATGGGGCGTTTCGACAATGCCGACCTTTTGCGACCGGAACGGGTACGGGCCTAGATATTTCTCGTAAAATGCGAGATATTTCTTTTGTTCCGCGATCAAACTTGCACCCTTATTAAAATCTTCGGGCAGGACGTAAAAGACGATAGGGATGGTATCGCCCGCGACGCTTTTATAGGTGTCTTCGATCTTTTTATAAGGTGCGGCGTCAAACACGATCGAATAGTTCGCGATCGGGTTGGTCATCAGCCAGTTATATGTAGAGGTACCGTCGCTGTTCTTCTTGACGCCTTCGAATTTGCCGGGCCCAACGGCAACGAGCGGATCTGGGACCGAAATGTGCATCGAGGCTGACGCTGGTTTGTCAGACGGATGGTCCTTGACCGGAAACAGCAGGTCGGCCCCATCGTTTTGCAGGGCGACCGATATCCAGTCGGACCCGTCGGCAGTTTTCTTCCACATAAATCCGCCGATCCATGGCGGGCGCGGCGCTTCGCGGGGCGTGCCGGCGTAAGTGATGCTCGTTTTTATTTCATCGCCGACCTGTTTGGTGAGTGGGAACCAGATCCTGATCTGCGTCGGCGTTCGCTCATATTTCAGAACATTGCCACTGCCGTCGGTCACCTTGCTAACGGTGTAAGGCGTGTCGAGATCGAGCAGAATTACGTCGGTCGGGATCACCGTATTTGCGAGCATGACGGTCGTGCCGGTGATCGACTTCGCTTTGGGGTCAGCACCGAGAGTGATGTCATATGACTGAACGTCATAAACGGCCTGTTCGAATTTGAGCGGGCCGCCGGTGTCGGTCGGACGCACACCGAGCTCGCGTTGGGAAAATGTCGAGACAGCGCTCAACAGGATCACGATCAGTAAATTAATTTTTCTCATTTCAATTTAGGTGAAAGCAGGGCAGTAACAATTTTCAGGCTGCTAATAACACTTTACACTCGTCAGGCTTTATCTGAAAATGGATCATATTATGTTGAAAGCCAGTGTCATTTCGATAGTCGGTTTTATACTGCTCTTTGGCGTATCGGCAAGCGCACAGAAGCAGCCGTCACCCACGCCGGCGTCGAAAAAGGAACCGGTTAAAGCGAACTCGCGGCCCGAGACAAAGGCGGTACAAGGTGAGCCTTTTGATATGGCCGACGCTGCAAAAATGGCGCAGCAGTGCGTGACGCTTGAGACCGAGGCCGGTACGATCGTCGCCGAAATGTTCCCTGAAAGCGCGCCCGAGTCGGTTCGTAATTTTTTGAATCTGACGTCGACCGGCCTTTTCGACAATACGACATTCAGCCGCGTCGTTCCGGGATTTGTCATTCAGGGCGGCAACCTTTATACGGGCGACAAGTGGAACGCGGTCACCGCCGCTCGATCGCGCCGAACCGTTCCGGATGAGCCGAACAAGATATTGCACGAACGCGGAATTCTCTCGATGGCGCGATCTGACGAGCCGAATTCGGCCACGACAAATTTCTTTATTCTGGTTGCGGCGGCCGCGTACCTGGACGGAAAGTTTGCCGCCTTTGGCCGGGTGACAAAAGGCATGGAGGTCGTTGATGCGATCAACAAGGCTGAGGTCGTTGACGAAAAACCTGAGAAACCCGTGAGGATAAAAAAGGCTGTTGCTTCAAAGTGTGATTCTTTCAATAATTAGCCTCATTATTTCGGATTGTGAAGGTAGCATGCAGAATCGTTATACATGGCGGGGCGATTACATTGACTACATCTTCTCGTTTCGGATTTTGGCTTCAGCGACTTCACGTTTGGGGTTTCGAACGCTCTTAGTTTTGGGGCGCCGAAGAGCGGCCCGTGAGGCATGCTGCTCGTTGTCGAATCATTATCGAAAACAATCTTACTTTTTTTTGGTAGTAAGGAAGCAGTCGTCCGTGGTTTCTTTTTTGACCTTCTCTCACTAATAATCTGACGATTGCGGCCGGCAGTCCCTGTCACTTTGCGAAATGGTCTGGTTTCCTTTTGAGCAGTCGTCGTATTTTTCGATGGGTAGTTATGTACTCTTGCCAGATGCTTCGAAATTCTATCTTTTCTGACGGAAGAGGGACATTGAGGACACTCAATGAGACCGGTTGAGGAGGGTGGAGCAATAAGGTCGGCCCTAACAAGCTTCGATTCCTTTTTTTGACCAGTTGACTTTGATCGTAAACCTTCAGTTCGTCGAACTGTGACAAAATAAATTGCAAAATCTATTGATTCGCTTCGCTCGGGTGAATACTCGATTCTAAGACTTTCGGTCCCTGCCAAGTTCGCGGCCATTATCTTCGCGATCTTCACCCCGCGCTGCTCTTGTTTGAAATAAAGAATCCTACTTCGGGGACGTCGACCGAGTCTGTTCCCGGAAATGAGTTCAGTAGCTACATCGGCTCCGAGAGTCGAATAGAGGCTTGCCACACGTTCTGCGTCGCTTGTACGTTCCCAAACGTGAAAAATCCGAATCCGGGGATGTCGAAGTTGAGAAAATTCCATGATTCTCTCCGAATACGATTATTGATTGACGGCATTACTTTAGCAAACGACTATTTTTAGGCAAAGACTTAAAGCTACAACCAAACAGAGGTTTGACATATTAATCTCGAAATTCCAGGTCGAGCGTCATTTTGTATTCATTGGCCATTGACGGGTGGCCGTGTGCCATGGCGACATCGATGCCTTTTTTATAGGTTTCGACGGCTTTGTCGCGTTGGCCCGTCTTTTCATATGCAGCGGCGAGCGTGCCGTACGCGTTGCCTTCGTCATCGGCGGCGGCAAGATATTTTTCGAGGAGTGTGATCACCTCGTTATACTCGCCGGTCTTTTCATACTCTTTTGCGAGGCCGAACAAGACCATTGAATTTCCGGGGTCGGCGGCGAGCATCTGTTTAAAGACATCGATACGATTCTGCATATTATTAAGATAGCGAAAAATGAGTGTTTATTGTAGGGGCGGGTCTCGTGCCCGGCCGTGTGACTTAAACGAAGATCAAATTGTAGGGGCGGGTCTTGTACCCGCCCGCCAGAGATTTCGGGCAGGTACAAGACCTGCCCCTACACATATTAATTCGATCGGGCATACAAGACCTGTCCCTACGATATTACCCGAAAAGGGACTGCTGTGTTGGTTCGGCAACCTCTGTGATCTCGTGTTTAGGTTCTTTTTCGTTAAACCCCAGCCGTTTTGAATGAAATTCAAAGATCTTTCTCGTCACTTCCCACTGCTCGGTCTTGCCACGGTCGCGATCTTTATACGTCGCGTGCTGCAGCCGCCCGCCGCGTTCGCGTTTCATTGTATTTACGATCTTGGCGACGGCGGGTGGCGAAAGTCGCTCGTTCAACTTCTCCACAAAGTACGCCTCGATCGAATCGGAATCGAGATGCAGCATCGACATAAAGGCGCGTGTCGCCCCGGCATTTTTCGCACGTTCGAGCAGCTTTGGAATATCCGATTCGTTGTAGCCGGGGATGACGGGTGCGATGCCGATGCCAACAGGAATGCCTGCCTCTGTAAGTGTTTCCATTGCACGAAAGCGGGCCTCGGGTACCGGCGTATACGGCTCGAACGGGTTTGATCTTTCTTTAGTAAGGAACGGGAGCGAAAAAAATACCGAGACATTCAGCTGTTTGAGAATGTCGATATCACGTGTGACCAGCGGCGATTTTGTTATCACGCCGACCGGCACGCCGAATTCGGCACAGACCTCGAGGCATTGCCGCGTCAATTTATATTCGGCCTCGAGCGGCAAATAAGGGTCGGTGGCAAACGAAAAATCCAGGTGCGGCATTTTGTCGCGGGTCTTTTTCAGCTCGGCCCTTAAGATCTGAGGCGCGTTCACTTTGACGACGATCTTTGTCTCAAAATCAGTGCCGGCACCGTAACCGATGAACTCATGATACCGGCGTGCAAAACAATATGTGCAGCC
>JBDTMQ010000313.1:0-2841 GCA_039934155.1 Acidobacteriota bacterium
AGGGCCCGGCGAATGACCCGGCGTCAGTCAACTTTCCTGAGCAGCAAGCCGGAGGCGGAAATGCCGGTAATGCTGGCAACGCAGGTAACGCGGGAAATGCCGGCAATGCCGGCAATGCTGGAAATGCGGGAAATGCGGGGGTGGACGGAGGGCAATCGCCGGCCCAATCACCGCAGGCGCAGCAGCCGGCACAAGATTCACCAGCAAACGCTGAAAACCCGAAGTCCTCAGAAAAAAGCCAGGACCCGGCATCGGTCAATTTTCCTGAACCTTCTGGTGGAAGCGGAAGCGGGGACGGAGGCGGAAATTCCGGTGGTCAAGCATGATGGATAAAGATAAACTCCAGCACCATCTGGTTAGTAACACGACAAGGCTATACTGCGTTCTGGACGGAGCGTCGGTACCTGATCTGCCAAAACGGCTGTATCAATCACAGGCGACCAGTCATTGCCTGTTCGAGGGCGATCTGGAACCTGCGATGCTGCATGTTGCACCATTCCTTGTCCTCCTTTCGCCCGATAACAGTATAACCGACTGGGTTTTCAGCAACGGTTTGGGCAAAAATTGGGGAATTTTCATACATTCGCGCACTTCACTTATCGACATGGAAAAACATTTTTCGTCTCTGGTAAACGTGTATGACGAACGTGCGAACTCCATGATCTTCCGCTATTATGATCCGCGGGTGGTCAGAAAGTATTTACCAACATGCACGGCACGCGAACTTGAGGTATTTTTTGGAAGGACGGATGCCGTCTTTGCCGAAAACGATGACGGCGAGAGTCTGAACAGCTTTCGGGTCGAAAATAATCAGCTTGTACAGACCGTGCTAGAGTAAGGAGAAAAGCGATATGCCACAAGGTCCTGCGGCCAGAATTACAGATAATGTAGTACACCCTCTGCCGCCGGTATTGTTTCCGGGGCCGGGAAGTATGAACGTGTTGATCGGATGTCTCCCGGCATGGCGGGCAGTACCGGCCGGCGCCGGTGCCGGTATACAGGCAGCCCAAAAGGCAACCCAGATCGCCATTGAAGCGGCTGAGGCGGCTACTAAGGCTGCGGCAGGAACGCCGGGAGGTCCCGCCGCGTATGCTGCTGAACAAGCGTTAAAGACATCAACTTTGGCGAGCATGTCCAGCTCGATCGCCTCTGCGTCCGGCGGCGCCGATATACATATGTGTGTAACGCCGTCGCCCATACCGCCGCACGGTCCCGGCGTCGTGATCGACGGGTCGACAACGGTTTTGGTAAACAATCTACCGCAATCGAGGTTGGGCGACACCATAATCGAACCGATCGGGCCACCGAACAAGATCGTGAAAGGTATGTTCACCGTGATCGTCGGCCCGTAAACACGATCGCTTTTTTTTCAGCACGACCGATCCACTTAAAAGATCATTTGAAACGATGCTCGTAATCAGAAAACAGCAGATACAGGAATTTATCGCTCGGAGCGAAAATGAACTTATTGACGTCGTGCGCGAGGCAATTCGTAAAGCAGTTAAAGAACGCGTCCACGTTTACGACGATCCGCAGCTGAATGAAATGCTGAAGGTGGGAATTGCCCGGGCCAAGAGTCACGGGCTGACGGCCGCTGAAGATATTGCCGGGTTCGTCGCGATAATGTTCGAGGTCGCTCCGCGCTTTGACGAAGTGGCTGAGATCCGCGCGGTGCTCGAAGACGAACGTTTCCCGCCTGACCTGCGATTCGAACAGTTGTTTCAGCGCCTTAGCGACGAACCGTGGATCGAGGCCGGCAAGAAATACGACGACACATTCTGGTTTCCCGAAAAGGCGGTTTGACAAATAATATGGCTGATGAAAAACCTGTCAATTATCAGGAAAAGATCGCCGGGCAACAGGCCCTGGTCGATAAATTGGTTGCAGATTATGCGGAAAAACCGTCACCCGAACTCGAGATCGAGATAAGACGGCGTCGCGATACCTTGCTGCATCTCAAGAATCTTGCTAAACCGGATGCAAAGGGCCGTGCCCAGGCGGCGGAGTCGGCGGCCCGAGCGGCGGCCCTCAGTAAAGCAATAACTCAGCCACTCGCCTAAGACCCATTACGGATGTGTCATTTGTTCGGGCTTTACCAGCTCATCGAACTTCTCGCTCGTCAATAAGCCCAATTCAACTGCCGATTCTTTTAACGAAGTTCCCTTCTTATGCGCGTTTTTTGCGATCTTGGCCGCATTGTCATAACCGACGTGCTGGTTAAGGGCCGTTACGAGCATCAGTGAATCATTCAGATAGCGATCGATCTGTTCTCGGTTGAGTTCAATACCCGTGATACAGTAATCGACAAACCCGTGACAAGCATCGTGGATCAGCCGAACCGAATGAAGGAAATTGTGGATCATCACAGGCTTGAAAACATTCAGTTCGAAGTTGCCCTGTGATCCGGCAAAACCCATGGCGGCGTCGTTGCCAAATACCTGAACGGCAACCATCGTCATCGCCTCGCTCTGGGTCGGATTCACCTTGCCGGGCATGATGGATGAACCCGGCTCGTTTTCCGGAAGCGAGATCTCCCCGATCCCGCATCGCGGTCCAGAGGCAAGCCAACGGATATCGTTTGCGATCTTCATTAAAGAGCCGGCAAGAGTTTTGACGGCGCCCGAGGCGAACACAATTTCGTCGTGGGCAGAAAGCGCCGCGAACTTATCGGGATGAGATCTGAAAGGAAGGCCGGTCAGCTCCGCGATCTTTGCCGCTGCGCGTTCCGCGAATTCGGGATGTGCGTTAAGGCCGGTGCCGACCGCTGTCCCGCCAATCGCGAGGTCGAACAATCCCGGCAGCACCAGTTGCAGGCGTTCGATATCGCGTTTGATAAGGCTC
>JBDTMQ010000314.1:0-4925 GCA_039934155.1 Acidobacteriota bacterium
CGTTGATTTCTTCAATAACGACTTGATGGCCCCTCCAATTGCGAAAACTATAGGAAACTCTTTTCCGTTTTTGAGATCGTCCAATTCTTGGCGAAAAAGCCCGACATTCAATTGAAGAAGTTCCTGATCCTGCCTAACATTTCTAATTCAATGCGCAAAATACGAAGCGGGGTTCAAGGATTGAAATCCTCTTTTCTATCAAAGAAAAGTTCCGGTCGTAATCGCCATAATCGTTGTCATAGAGTGCCCAAGTACCAGTTGATCCCCAAAAGGACTTGATTAGCTCGTAATGGTCCCGGTCTATAACATCCGACTTTTTCCCTAACCAGCCTGTTCACGCGCATGATACGAGCTTCGCGTCAGCGGTGAAGATTCGACGTGTTTGAAGCCCATCGCTTCGCCGATCTTTTTCCATTCGGCGAATTCCTCGGGCGTGACATAGCGTTCGACCGGCAGGCGTTTTTCGTAGGGCTGCAGGTATTGGCCAATGGTCATGATATTGCACGAAACCGAGCGAAGGTCGCGCATCAGGTCGACCACCTCTTCAAAAGTTTCGCCGAGGCCGGCCATGATGCCGCTTTTAGTCAGCATCTGTGGAAAGATGGTGTCGCGATAGCGGGCGGAGCGGTCAAGCAGCTCGAGTGTCTGGGCATATTTCGCGTCCGGGCGGACACGGCGGTAGAGGCGGGCGATGGTCTCAGTGTTGTGGTTTAGGACGTCAGGACGAGCAGCGAGGACGTTGTTCAGTGCCTGCTCGTCGCCGTTGAAATCAGGGATCAGAACCTCGACCTTGCAATCGGGATTCATTTCGCGAACCCGTGTGATCGTCTCCGCCCAGTGCATCGAGCCGCCGTCATCCAGATCGTCACGATTGACCGATGTAATCACCGCGTGTTTAAGATCCAGATGCTTGACGGCTTCGGCGACGTGTGTCGGCTCCATCGGGTCAAGGTCCATGGGTGTGCCTTTATTGACGGCACAGAAGCCGCAGTGCCGCGTGCAGGTGTCGCCGCCGAGCATAAATGTCGCCGTTTTGTCCGTCCAGCATTCAAATATGTTCGGGCATTTTGCTTCCTGACAGACTGTATGCAGGTTGAGACCGCTGATCAGATCGAGAACAGCGTTTTGGTTGCGGGGATCGCCAAGTTTGATCTTCAGCCAGTCAGGCTTTTTCAGGCGCTCGCGACCCTTTCGGTTAAGAAATTTCTGAACTAAAACTTTCTCGTCGATCATAAAAGCTGAAAGAGAAGCCCGCACGTGAGCAGGGGCGTAACGTCAACACTACGTCTCGATCACGCCCTTACTGACATGCGTGCTTCTGCAAGATCCTAAGCCCTTGCGCTGCCGGCCGCGGACGACAGGCGGGAATTTACTTCATCCCAGTTGATATTCGCAAAGAACGCCTCGATATACTTTGGCCGCTCAGCCGGCGCATAGTCCTTGATAAAGGCGTGTTCCCACACATCCATGATCAGGATCGGCGTAAATCCGGCGACGTTGCCCGTCTCGTGCAGGTCGATCCAGTGGTTCGAGATCGCCCCCGTATTCGGGTCCTGGTAGGTCGCGGCCCAGCCCACGCCCCGCATCTTGCCCGTAGCGTTAAAGTCCGCCTTCCAGACGTCATAGCTGCCGAATCCTTCTTCCGCAGCCCTGACAAATGCCGAGTCTTTGCCCGGATCGCCCGTGCCCTGTCTCATCATGTTGCCGAAATAATATTCGTGCAGAACCATCCCGTTGTATTCGAAACCGTACCGACGCTTCATTTCGCTGTAGGCGGCTGTTTTTGTCGTATCCAGTTCGCCGCCGCTTATTAATTCGGCGATTTTTTCATTCAGGGTGTTGGTATTGGCCACATACCCTTCATAAAGTTTGAAATGCATCGCGAGAGTTTCGTCGGAGATGCCAGTAAGACCGCTCAGATCGAACGTCCGAGCCTTGTATACAGTGTTTACACCCATTTGCTTCTCTCCTTTTCTAAAATGGCTGAAAAGACAGTATAACAAACAACGCGATGTTCCTTAAGGCGTTGGTTCTTCGACGGGTCGCGGGCCGGGATCGAGCCCTTTGATGCTTGCCTGATTAATGACGCGAACGTGGAGGTTGTCCATTATCCGGATCTGACATGAGAGTCGGGTATGGTCGCCGAGGTCGGTTTTTGTTTCCAGGATCGTTTTTTCGGCGTCGCCGATCGGTCCGGGATCGCCCTCGATGATCTCGACGCGGCAGGTTGTACATCGTGCGTTCCCGCCGCAGCGGTGAAGTATGTCGATTCCGGCGTCCTCTATCGCGAGCACAAGTTTGCGGTCGCCTTCACTTTCGATCGAAACTTTTCCAGTGGCCGTCTCGGCCGTGATTCCGTACATTCAGGTTCTCCTTAAACTTTTAGAATTTATATTATTGTGCCCGGGAACTCGCGCACAAGCGCAGAAACGGGCTTATTTTGGCAAACTTTGACATCTGCCTTCTCGTCTCCTGAAACCGCCTATTGCCGAAGCGATAATACTGCCTTTTGTTCGGTCGGCGGAACATCGCCGGGATAGATCACTTTTTCGAGAAAGAGGCCCGACGGCGGCGCCGTGTATTTTGCAGCTGCGTCGGAATGGAACCGCAACAGGCGTTCGAATGCATCGAATGTAAGTTCGCCGCGGCCTACCTCGGCAAGCATGCCGGTTATTCGCCGCACCATTTTCCACAGAAAGTGGCTGGCGCCGATGCGGAAACAGATCACATCACCGTCACTGAATACCTCGGCATGCTCGACCTTTACGATCGTCGAACGAGGTTTCTCGTCTTCGGTTTCGCAAAAAGAGCGAAAATCATGACGGCCGACAAGGGTGTTTGCCGCCGCTGCCATTGCACGCGCATCGAGTTTATCTTTGATCCACCAGACAAAGTTCTTGGTGAAAGCGTTGCGTCGTGTCGAGATCTGATAAATGTAATAGCGGGCGACCGCATCGTGCCGGGCGTGAAAATCATCGGGCGCGTTGACGATCTTTACAATATTGATGTCGTGAGGCAGAAGATCGTTGAATCCATGCTGTACCTGTCGGGGCGTGATATTCGAGGTCAGTTCTGCAACCTTCAGATGAGCAGTTTGACGAAGCGCATGGACGCCCGCATCGGTTCGCCCCGATCCGTAGATCTGAGCCTTCGACGTAAATAATTCACGTGCGGCGCGTTCCAATTCTCCTTGAACGGTGCGGGCATTATGCTGGATCTGCCAGCCGCGATAACGCGTCCCCTCGTATTCAAGCTCGATCTTCCAAGTCGGCATAAAAAAATAGCCACGAATAACACATATTACACAAAAAACTTTGCGTTTCTTGCAATTCGCGGCAGGGAATTACTTGTCTATCTTTACCTTTTCCCGCTGGTCGTTGATCGCAACGTATGTGACCTCGGCCTCGGTCACTTTTACACGTTCGCCCTGCTTGCCAAATCTTTCCGCCTCGACGTCGACGTGGATACTTATCGAAGTGGTTCCTACGCGTTTTGTTCGTGCGTAAAAACTGACGAGGTCCCCCATGAATACAGGTTCGTGAAAGATCACTTCCTTCATAGCGACGGTGACGAACCGGTCATGCTTTGTGTGCCTAACAGCCTCGACACCGCCGGCCACGTCGATATAACTGAGGATTATTCCGCCGAAAACCGTCCCATGCGCGTTCGTATCCCTCGGCATCATCGTCAGCCGGATCGCCGCATCGCGTAAAATCTCATTGCCCATATTTAATTTTCACTTTGTGTACTTTGTTTTAAGAAAGCTTTAAACACAAAGGGCTCAAAGTTCAAGACTCAAAGGGCACAAACAGTTCAGACTTTTCCGTTGATCACCGGTTTGTTCGGGCTCTTTGGGTCTGCACATTAGTGCTCTTTGTGTTGAGAAAGGCTTTAAACACAAGGGGCACAGCGTATAAGACACAAAGGGCCCAGGTCAATCTCGTGACCGTTTTAGTTGTTTACTGGTCCAGCTGCTTACAGTTTCCCTTAAATCGCTCAGATGACCGTCAAAGAAATGCCCGCAGTCATCGAATACGACAAGCGTTGCGTCGGACGTTCGTTTTACTTGATCGAAAAGCTGCCTGAGGTTTTCAACGGCGCCGAATTCGTCTCTGTCGCCGTGAACAAAAAGTATAGGTTTCGTCAATCCGACGAGAAACCGGAAGTCACCATACTTATCGACCGGCGTGCCGATGCTGATGAGTCTTTCTACGCGGTCGTAGGTGTGGGCGACCTCCAGACCGGTGCGGGCGCCGAACGAAAAGCCGGCTACCGTGATTGGCATCGAGGGATACGTTTTCGCAAGATAATCGAGTGCGTCGCCAACGTCCTCTTTTCCGCCCTCGATCTCGTTATGCACACCGGTCGAAGAGCCGACACCGCGAAAATTGAACTTCAGCGTCGTCAGGCCCGCATCGACCAATCCGGCAGCCGCCCGAAAAACGACCTTATTATGCATAGTTCCGCCGCCGAGAGGGTGCGGATGGCAGACCAGAGCCGTTCCCGCTGCGGCGCCTTTCGGTTCTTTTAGCATCGCCTCAAGATGCCCGTGCGACGCGGGGATCAGAAGATCGCCTTTCGGATACATATACAAAATAACGATTCTAGATATTGTGGCGGCAATACGCAAAAGACGGAAGGCAGTAGTCGAAAGGCGGAAGGTAGATCCTAAAATCAACAATCTGAAATCGCAAATATGAAATCGCAAATATGAAATCCCAAATCAACTGTCCTTTTGCTTACGCGCGGGGCTGGCATCAGACTTGCCAGAACCGGGCGGCTGCCGGGGCCGGCGAATGTGGATATTGCCACCGGTTTCGTGATACTTTTTGACATTGATCTTATCCGAAAGTTTCTTGATCTTAGCACGCAATAATGGACGAATTTATCGAGCCGGTCGCCGCCTCGCCTCAGCTGCAGACACG
>JBDTMQ010000315.1:0-2426 GCA_039934155.1 Acidobacteriota bacterium
GCCGCTCGGTGACGGGCAAAAACTGACTCATGCAGTTTGGGCAGCGGTAACTGCCGGTCATGTATTGCGGATGCGCCGTTAGCGACACTGCGGACTTCGGCGACTGGAACGGGGGAGTCGCCGGATGGCGGTAAACATCGGCTGTCGGCCGCGCTTCTGCTTGTGTTTGAAACTCGTCAGTCTTCCACGAATAGGGGCGAGGAGCCGGGTATTCACCAAAGTTTTGCGGAGATCTCTGTGCTTCAGGAAAACGTGAACCGCAAAACCGACAGAACTGGCTGTTCGCTGTATTTCCCTGTCCGCAATTTTGACACTGGATCATTTCGATGATGGTTTCCGTAAATAAATTCACGGAATTAGTAACGCTTTTCGCTTAAAAAAGTTCAATGCCGCCGTCAAAAACGAATGCGCTCGCCCGTATCGATGGCTCGATACACCGATTCGACAAGTTCGACAGATCTATAACCGTCTTCCGCGGTCACCGGCGGCTCCGCTCCGTCTAATATCGAGCTAATAAATGCGACGTCTTCCTGAACGTAGCCCCATCTTTCTTCCTTTTCCGTCATATGCCACGAAGAAGTTTCGAAATTTGCGTCCATGCCATTTGAATCGAGCAGACGTTCCATTTCTTCGGTAATTATAGTTCGATGATGGGCAAAAACTTCGATCCGCTCGAATGGGAAATGCCAGCTCGCATCTGACGACGACGCGAACGTGCAATGAAACCCATTTTTGAACTTGAAGATCACAGAAAATTCATCCAGTTCCGGATACTCGTGCTGCGAGCCGTAAGCCACTAACTCTTCGATCTCGCCGAACTGAAAGCGGAGCATATCGAAAAGGTGGATCGTTGTCTCGTAAAGAAACCCGCCGGTAACTTTCACGTCGCCTGTCCAAACCGGATTCATTAACTCGCCCCGATTCATCTTTATATGGGCCGAATGGGCGGTGTCTGCCGAAAGAAGGGACTTGAGTTTTACATATACCGGAGCATATCGGCGATTGTGACCCACCTGAAAGATCCCTTTCGAATTTTGGGCCGCATCGAGCAATTCTTTTGCGTCATCGATGCCGATCGAAAAAGGCTTTTCACAAAAAACGTGCTTGCCTGCTGCTATTGCGTCGATCGCGATCTCTTTATGCGTTTTGTTGGGCGAGCAAACGAGAACGGCATCACAATTTTCGAGCAGCTCTTCGCGAGATGAACAAACCTTACCGCCGATCGACCTGGCAGCCCTTTCCGCCCGCTCGGGAACAATATCGAAAAGGGCGGATATCTCGGCCCGGTCATCGCGTGAATAAATTCGACCGTGGACGTTCCCGATATAGCCCGTACCCACGATCCCGATCTTTACTTTTGTCATCAGAAATTGATGTCTACCACGAGCCGCCGGCTGCATGACTGCCGATCCCTAGAACCTTTTCCGTTGCTTCTTTGGCCTTTCGGGCCACTTCCGCCGGATTCTGCTCCCAATATTCCGGCCTAAATATCTCGACGCTGACCATTCGGTCGTATCCGATCTTGTCGAGATGGTCCTTAATCTCTTTGATCGGCAGGATGCCTGTTCCGGGATAGAGCCGATGCGCGTCCGTCAGGTTTTCTTTGGGCAGGTCTTCGGCGTCGTTAATGTGAAAAATAAATAGTTTTTTAGGGTCCAGGCTGTCGATCGACTCAAACGTCGAGCCGCCGGCATAAAAATGGAACGTGTCAATGACCAGCCCGAGGTTATCCTGGTCGGCCTGCTCAATAATTTGTTTTGCAAGATCGAGCGTCTGCACTGAACAGTCGGGTTGTCCCAGAAATTCGAACGCCAGCGAAACGCCATATTCCCGGGCAATATCGCCAAGTTCTCTTAGGACCCTGACCGATTCTTCGATGATCAGGTTCTCATCAGCGTCCTTAGGCAGCTTGCCAGGAACGACGACAATATAAGGGCAATTTATCGATTCAGCTATGCCCGACAGTTCCCCGCATTGTGCTTTTATCGATTCGTAATCTACCGGACCGCGAAATGTGATATGTTCTATCGAATTGATCGAGTATGCCTCGACGCCGTTCTCGGTCAGAAGCGCTCTTAATTCAGCGACTGTATTACTGCTCAAAAACGTCCGCAGTTTTGAAGCCCACAGTTCCACCAGGTCGTAGCCGGCCTCGCCCGCCGATCGAATGTCGGTGGCCAGATCGGCGTGCATCGTTGTCGCTCCGTTCAGGGCAATTTACATGATCGTTTGCTCCGGCAAAATCTCGCTAAAATTGGATTTTAACATTAACATGAACGAAGTTTGAAAAGCCGCACCGAATTATTCCGCCTGTCGCAACGCTTTTTTCTGCAACCGAGATTCTTGCCCGATCGTCAAACGATCATGTAAATTCATACGTAGCTCTCTTACCCGCTGTACCAAAAATATGAAGAGGTTCTTACTGT
>JBDTMQ010000316.1:0-7326 GCA_039934155.1 Acidobacteriota bacterium
ACGCCCGCCCGTGATACCCGATCGGCACATATTTATAATTCGGCAGCAAAGGAGCTTCGGGGCGAAACATCGACCCAACATTTGTCGCGTGGTATATCGAGCAGTAGAAATCGGTGTAGTCGCCGATTTCTGACGGTACGAGGAAGTTACACTCCGCCGAGGGAATTAGGTAACGTCGTGCGACCTCTTTGGTATTGTCGTCGGAGTTCTCACGTAGGACTTCAATCAATCGAAGGCGGAAATTCGAAAGGGCGAGAGCCGTGTCCTCCATTAATTCACCACTCAGAAAGGCGTGATCAAATGTAGAATTAGATACGTCAGCGCCTCGGGTTCTTGCGAAAATTTCACAATCTGCCTCAGCCGAAGAAATATCAAAAACGAAATCCCCAATCGCGACGCCGATTCTAATGTAAGATGGCCTGCCATCTCTCGGTGTCCGCAGAAAAACACAAAACGGCAGATTCTGTATCGGAAAGTCCGTATTCGGGTCGCTGGCGGATTCAACCCAGCTTTTTAAGTTCGGGTCGTGGGTTTCGTTGATCTCGTACATAATTCAGAGCAGGTTCATTTCACGAAGGTCTGCGATCGGATCGTCGAATGAGCATGAGCCAAACGAATGAAAAGCCTTTTTTCGCATATATCCAAGCTGAGAGGTGGTTACGGCGTGTTCGTTACGCCAGCGGACGCCGCCGTCCGAAAACAAGAAGACCTCTTCGAACTCTTCTTCCATCAGCTCTTCGAGTACGCCGACGCGATAGCTCTCACGGGCAAAACACGCCATCAAGAGCATGTTAAGAAAGCCGTGCATTGTTCCCTGCGGCGCGTTTGCGGCGTATGTCAGCGGTCTATAGCAGCGAATCGGATGATGCAGCCCGGCCGTCGCCTTGAACGGAACATTCGCCGCCATGCACGAGCGGACAAATCGTATGACGTCACGCGACGACGGAAAATCTTCGCGGGTTACACCGCCGGTTCTTATCTTGGCACGCTGTTTCTTGATGGACAGCGTCGAAACAAGCTCGGCCAAATTCTCATCGAGCGAGATCTCAAAATATGCCGGGATTTCAGCCGGAAGCGAATGGACCGTATTCTCGATCTTTGAGACCGTGGTCGCCTTGACCTCAATCATGTCACAGAGGGCAAAACGGCCGTGCTCGGCATTAAATGTCTTTATCTCGCGGATCGAATTGATAATGTCCTCGCCGGCCAGCACGCTCAGGCGCCACGGCGCGTCGCCGGTAGAAACATTTCTTACCGCCTCGACGAATTCATTGAGTCGCGATACCGGCAATATGAATCGGCCCAGCATCCACCCGTAATTGCTGTTCTTGTAAGTTGCGTAATTGACCACTGCCTCAGGCATCGAGACATTGGATGGCGGGAAAAGTCCCGCGTAATCGATCAGTTCGAATAACAAAACACGAACCGAGTCAATGGGAGGCGTTTCTGCAATGAGGGCATTCATCTTCTATCTCAACAGGCACTTACAAACAATAAAAAATCATAATGTTTATTTGTGGTTTATACAAATTAGGCTGTTCAAAGTGTCCCTCGACTCTTGATTTTGCGGCTAACTTTCGGTTATCTTGTCCACGACTCACAGACAGATCACACTGATGCGCGTATTAGGTATCGATCCCGGCAGCGAGACACTCGGATGGGGCGTGGTCGACGGCAGCGGAATTAAGTATTCGCACGTCGAACACGGCACAGTTCGCTCGCGAACGACCGACACATTCGCACATCGTCTCGCGACGATTTACTCGGGCGTCTCGGAGGTCATCGACCGGTTTTCCCCGGAGGTTTTATCTATCGAAGACGCTTTTTACGCGGTCAACGTCAAGGTTGCGATGAAGCTGGGCCAAGTTCGGGGAGTCGTGCTGCTGTTGGCAGAACAACGCGGGTTGGCGATCGCTGAATATGCCCCGCGGCTGATCAAACAAACGGTAGTCGGATACGGTAACGCCGAAAAACATCAGGTGCAGGAGATGGTCCGTGTTCTATTGCGGCTCAAGACAGTGCCAACTCCGCACGACGCGGCAGATGCCCTGGCCATCGCGATCTGTCATTTTCATCACTCAGGAATGGAAGGACGCATAGCAAATGCAACTAGATCGACCCGCTGACCGACGGCTTTTTATTCTCACTCTGATATTTTTCTTTTTGATGCCCATGATGTTTGCGGGCGGTGTTGCGGCGCAGAAACGCCGGCCTTCGACTGCCGCAAAAACCAGGCGCTTGACGGCTCTGGCCGCTCCGCGTGAGATCGGAAGCACCGCCGTTGTGATAGATGAAACACTGTCCGTGCTTCGGGTCAAGCCGAGCCTCTTTGCCGATGTCGTACAGCGGATGCGGCGCGGCCGAAAGGTTCAGATCCTGGGCGTAGCAGAGGCTGATGGTGTCAAGTTTTACAAAGTATCGGCGGCGCCAGCAAATCATGGCTGGGTTCAGGCTGATGCTGTTTTTGGCAAGTTTCGCGCAAATGATGAAGAGCGTCTTGCAAGACTAGTACAGGCGTCGACAGGGTTCGACCAAATTGAGCTGGCGAACGCCTTTTTTGAATTGTATCCGTCGTCGCCGATGCGGCCGTCGATCTTGCTATTGTACGGCGACCTTTTAGAAGAAGTAGCCGCAAAGCTTACTAAGGACGCGGCTTCGCGGCTCGACAGACGCGAGATGGCTGCGTCGGCCGCACCATTGCACAGCTATTTTTTGAATTTTGTGAGTATCGACAGGTACCGAAAGCTCGGCGTGGTATTTTTGTTCAATTCATCAAGAAGAGCCTTTCATTATGATGGCGAAAGTTGGAAAGTGATCGTGGGTAAATATCCCGAAGCGGCTGAGGCAGTTGAAGCAAAAAAACGCCTTGACCTGTTGACCGAAAAAATGTCGAAGCCGGCCGCCGCCGCGAACGCGCCGGTGCTGTAAGATCGGGCTCAGGTATTCAATGCCGCTGCGATCAACGCGCCGACCCGGGCATTGTTCTCAAGGAGGGCAATATTTGCCGCTAATGTCCGGCCGCCGCTCCGCTCGGCCATTGCCGAGAGTAGGAACGGCGTTAATTCCTTGCCGCTGACCCGTTTTTCGTTTGCGGCCCTGAGCGATTCAGCCAGGATCTTTTCCACCTCGGCACCGGCAATTCCTGACTTTTCGGGCACCGGCACCGTCACCAGGATCGCGTTACTCAACCCCAGCTCGGCACGTGCAGCGGCGATCGCCGCTACCTCTTTCGCTGAATCAACACGCTCGTCGACGGCAAGGCCGCTCGAGCGTGAATAGAAAGCTGGCATTTCATCGCACTGCCATCCAAGTACGGTAACGCCGTATGTCTCTAGCCACTCGCGGGTCGCCGGCAGATCGAGAACGATCTTTGCTCCCGAACATACAACTATCATCGGCGTTTGCGCGAGTTCAGGCAGATCTGCTGATACATCATTTCCGCCACCGCGATGCACCCCGCCGATACCGCCGGTCGCAAAAACCTTGATTCCGGAGGCGTGTGCCAGAAAAGCCGTGGATGCGACGGTTGTCGCTCCATCAAGTTTGCGTGCCGCCATAACAGCAAGATCGCGTCGCGACACTTTTCGAATATCGCCGCCCGCGAGTCGTTCGATCTGTTGCTCGGTCAGGCCGACATGCGGGACACCTTTGAAGATCGCTATTGTCGCCGGTATCGCACCGCACTCTCGAACGATCTTCTCAAGCTTTTGGGCAGTTTGGACGTTCTGAGGCGACGGCAGCCCGTGAGCCACAACCGTTGATTCCAGTGCGACCACGGGCTTCTCGAAATGCAGAGCTCCCGAAACCTCGTCGTTAAAGTTGATCTTCATACAAGGGGGGATCGATTTACTTGCCTTTGATCGCGGGCCGGCTATTTTACGAGCTTAAAAATCCTATTGAGCCGCGGATGAGTAACGCACCCGAACATATCACCATTCGACGCGCCCCGATCGCAAGACCAGTAAACGAACATTGCCCGGCCAATGATCAGCTCGCGTGGGACAAACCCCCAATAACGGCTGTCCTCACTGTTGTTTCGACTATCGCCCATTACAAAAAACGAATTCGGAGGAACGATCTGTGTTTTGCCGGCCACGCCGAATTCGTACCCCTGGTTCGAGAACGAATCGCCCGATTCGGCGAACTTCATTGAATCCTCTGAATAATAAACGTCATATTTATCATCAGGCTGCCGAGGCTCGAATTCCTGCGTAACAAGTGCGGATTGGTCGTCACCGGGCGTCGGCGGATCACCGATAACACGGTGTTCGGGCAAAAGTTTATCATTTATATAAACGCGATTATTGCGAAACTCGACCTTCTCGCCCGGGAGGCCGATCACACGTTTTACATAATTCAACTGGTAGGGTTGGATAGGCGGATTTCGTCGACGGTCATTTTCAGGATGCAGTTTGTTACCCGGATATTTAAAAACGATTATATCGCCGCGCTCGATCTCACGCTGGGGCAGAAAAGGCAGACTGCCGCCGCCGGGCGAAAAGATGAACTTGTTTACAAGCAGATAATCGCCGACCAGGATCGTATTCTGCATCGAGCCTGTGGGCACCGTAACGGCCTGCAGAATAAAGGTCATGCCGAAGATCGCCATGACCAGCGTCACGACAAATGATTCGAAGTATTCGCGAAATACCGATTTTGGCGGGCCGACCGGCTTAGTTTCGGCCGTTTCCTTTTCTGCTGTCCCTTTTTCGTTTTTATCCATAAGAACTGACGCGGGCGATGTCAGATACGCTTTCAATCCACATTTCGTTTCACACCGCCGTGTTTATTTAATGTCTTCAGTGCCAAATCGGCGGCCATCATCTCTGCTGATTTTATCGAACTGCCCGTTCCTTCAGAACGGCCACCCTCCCAGACCGCCGCGACCCTAAAGAGACGGTCGTGCGGCGGCCCATCCGTGCTCACGAGCGAATATTCCGGTGCCGGGAGCTTCGCGGCCTGAAGCGTTTCCTGCAAAAGCGTCTTTACGTCCAGCGACCCTTTCGGAGTCGCGAGGCGGAATTCGTCCCCAAAGAGCCGGCCGATCAGTGACCGGGCGGCTACATAACCGCTGTCGAGAAAGACGGCCGCGATCACAGCCTCAAGCGTGTCTGCCAGAATAGCAGGTTTACTGCGGCCGCCGGTCTTTTCTTCGCCTCGTCCCATTCTGAGATGTCGGCCCAGATCGAGTGACGCGGCGATGCGGCCCAGCGTCGGCGTGCTGACCAAGTGATGTTTCATCAGTGTCAAGCCGCCTTCAGACACATCAGGATTTTTCTTGAAAAGATGTTCAGCCACGGCAAGGCCGAGCACAGAATCACCCAGAAACTCCATCGATTCATTCTCAGACAGCCGAACCTTTTCTTCAGTATCACCGCCGAACTTTTCGTGCGCCCACGAACGATGTGTCAACGCTCGCTCAAGAAGTGCAGCCGAACGAAAGGTATGACCGATCAGCTTTTCGACTTTTGTAAGATCCATACCCAAACTTTGATTTTATTCACCGCGCATAAAAAAAGAAAGCCGGGTGTTATTAAAACACCCGGCACGATTTTTAGAACGTTAATTAAACGCGGCTTTTAGCTGTCACCGACGTTTCGGAGATGCCTTCTTGGTAGCCGGTGCCGACTTAACGGCCGTCGATGCCTCGCCGGTCGGCGTCTTTGCCGTAGCGGTGGTCGATACCGGCTTGGTCGTGTCGGCCGAACCCGTCGTTGTATTAGCCGGTTCATCGGTCACCGGTGTAACGGTCGAGCTCGGATTCGGGAACGGCTTTGCAACAGTCGAGGCAATGTACGCATCGAGACCATCTGTCTTTTGGAACCGAAGCTTATAAAGATCCTGGACCGTCTTATATAGCTTGTCCTTCACAGTCTTGTCGGTCGTTGCCTTCCACGCCCGACTATAAGCATCAATGGTACGGTCGAGATATCCTTTCAGGATACCTTCCGCTTCTTTAAGCTTGGCTTCTTTAGCAGAGGCTACTTCTTGTGAATCTGTCGGCACGGGCGCCTGGGACAGAACAAGATCAGCATACTCTTTCCCAAGCCGCGCGACCTCTTCCTGATAGTAATCGCCTAGCGACGAGTAGCCATACGCGTCATCCTTACGGCTGCCGGCATTGGTGATCGCGGCATAATAATACGGGATCGCTGCTTTCTTATCCTTCTTCAGCCAAAAAGTGACATAACCGATCGCGTAATTCAATTCACTGATCGCGTCCTGTTTGTTCAGCTCGTATTTGAACGCACCGCAAACCATCTGGCCGTTGGCTGCCTTTTTCGTACAATCACTTGTCTTGAACGCCGTCAATGCAGCCTGGGCGTAGCGGATCGCCTCGTCGGGCTGTTTGTTGGTCGGCTTAGCTCCGGCAATGCCGAGTGGGACGAGAATATTCAGATTGTCAGGCTGTTTGACGAGAATCTCTTTACCGGCCGCGGCCATCTCATCAAAATTATCGGCCTTAATACCGGCATCAAAACGTGCGAAACGTTGGCTCATCCATTCGGCCTCAGCCTTCTGCTTTTCGCCTTCTTCCCACTTAGGAATAAGCGGCTTTAGCCATGCCACAAATTCAGCGCTGAATTCACATGAACCGTACTTTTCAAGCAGTTCTTTGCCCGTCGCAATGGCGGTTTTTTTGTCTTTCGCATACGAGTTGCGGATCTTGTCCTGCAACGCCGTCTGCGAATCGGCCTCGCTGCACGGATCCTGTGCGAGAGCGGATGCGGCCCCCACAGCCAAAAGTGCCGAGAGCACCAATCCCTGACTAAGTGTTCTAAAAATCGTTTTCATTAAAATGCTTCCTCCAGCAAATGCTACAGACTATCGTACTTCCTAACGAATCCCGAGAAAAGTCCGATCGGCCTTCGTGCCAATTCAGATGAAGAGCGACGAAAAAAAGTTGCAAATATTTGGCAAAAAGTCACATCCGGACGAGTGGGTCGGTCACTCGCGCAAACAAATATTTTAAACGCTAATAATCACGCAGTAATTACCCGCGTGTCAAGCGAAATCGTGATGTCGTAAGATCAAAAACGCCGCGTGCATTTCCGTAGTGGAGATGTACACGGCGTCTGCGGCATCGGTGCCTGGGAATGTCGTTATTTGTTTTTGACAACACGCGGCCGTTCCGCTGTCGACTTTTCCGCACCGCTCTTGTCGAAAGTGATCACGACAGGCGAAAACTTCGACAGCTTGGTCGACTGTGGTATGTTCACCGGCTTGCTTGACGACGTTTTCTGAATAAGTTTTTTGGGTAATGCGGTCGTTGTCTGAGTTTTCATTGTCGAAGTGTCCCCGGCAGCTACTGTATCTTCACTATCA
>JBDTMQ010000317.1:0-4510 GCA_039934155.1 Acidobacteriota bacterium
TTTTTCTTTGGTGCCGGCTTTTTCGGCGCCGTATCCGGAGCTGGTTCGTCTTCGGTGTCGACACCGGGCATTCCCGGCGGCGGAGCCTGCTGTTTCATCATTTCCTGCAGTTGCTCATCGGTCAGTTTTGGAACGTCAAAGTCTTCCGGCACCTGGACATGGTTTTCAGCAACTATCTGATCGATGTACTGTTTTTCTTTTTCTGTCTCAAGCTTTGACCTAACGTATGCCTTTACCGGTACCTCGCGTCCGGTCGGATTTTCGGGATCTTTGAAACCGGTCGAGAAAAGAATATGCCGGGCGTCATAAGTCTCATTAGGTTGTCCGGCCGCATCTTTTCCTTCGCCTTTTTTCTCCAGTTTTATTATGTGATAGCCGAAATCGGTTTCGACCAGTTCCGGAGCTACCTGTCCGGGTTCGAGTGCAAGCGCGGCCTGTTCAAACGGAGCAACCATGCGGCCCTTAGGTACGTCCTTATACAATCCGCCCTGTTTCTCACCCTGCGAACCCATATTACCCGGGTCCTCAGAAAATTCATTTGCAAGGGCCGCGAAATCCTCGCCGGCCTTGGCACGCTGCAGTACCTCGCTGGCTTTAGCCTTTTTCGCCGAGGTATCTAGTTCAGGATGCTCGGCAATATATTTTGCGATCTCCTCGTCGGTCACCTTTACCTTGTCGGCCATTTTGTCCGAGAAGAGCCGAGCGAGAAATGTCGCCTGCTGAAGCTTAACTTGAAGCGCGAGAGTATCGCGAAACTCTTTAGGTAATGTCTCAGCTTTGTCCTCGTATTCTTTCTGGTAGATCTCTATTTTCGCGAAAAAGTCACGGGCCTGTGTTCTTTCTTCTTCAGTTATCTCGCGGTCTTTCATCTGCGGATTACCGGCCTTCATTATCGCGATCTTTGAATCCAGGAATCGCTGAAATTCGAGCTCGGGATCGGGACCGGCCAGGCCTACCTTTTTCTTAAGTGAGGCGAAAAAACCCTGCGGTGCCTGCTCACCCTCGCCCCAAAACTGTTTTACCTGATCTTCAGAGATAAAGCCGAAAGGCGGCATCGGCCCCTTGTCTTTATTTATCTCTTTGTCGTAATTGACCGCTTCGACCTCAGAGCGAATATTTTCGAGCTCCTGTCTGTTATTAGGTTCGTCGGCCAAGCCCTCGCGTTTCGCCTGACTCGCAAATGCCAACAGCTGTTTCAAATTCTCGAGCTGGGTCTTTTTCATCTGCGGATCGTCAGCAAACCGCTTCAGAACCATCGGATTCGTTTTGGCGGCGTCGGACAGAAGCATCTCGATCTCTTGTTTGCTGATACTGCTGTAATCGCCTGCCGAGTGACCGCCGACCTTGCTTTTCCATACGACCAAACCTGCGCCGATGCCAAGAACGACCAATAACAAGATCAGGCCTTTTGTTAAATTATTCAATTTCTAATTCCTCGCTTATAGACTTTCATTGCTGGCACCTGCCGACAAAACGCAAACGTGCATAATAACAAATAGTTTGAAACGCCGCTACTGCTGGAAAGGTTCTTTTTGTTCGACCAATTCGATGAGAATACCGCCCGCAGAAGCCGGGTGAACGAACGCAACGCGGCATCCTTCCGCTCCGATCCGCGGTTCTTCGTCGATCAGCCTCATGCCCCGATCTTTCATTGTTTTCAAGGCTGAAACAATATCATCGACTTTGAAAGCAATATGGTGGATCCCGCCGCTTCCGCCGCGTTTTTGTAAAAACTTGCTGATCGGTGAATCGTCGGCCAACGGTTCGAGCAGTTCGATTCGGCTTTCGCCTACCGGAAGCATCGCCACACGGACCTTTTGATCCTCAACATTTTCAGTATGGACAGTTATAAGGCCAAGCGCCTCGACCCAAAACCCGAGAGCCTCGTCGATACCGTTTGTTGCTATACCAATATGGTCGATCTTCATCGTTTATCGATCAATTCATCGACTGCTGAAAAAGGGTCTATTTCCTTTCTTGCAACTTGTAAGGAAAGTCGATCGAGATCGTCCGCGGTGCCGTTCTTTTTTAAAAGATCATCGAGCAGCCGTTCTTGCAAGACCTCTAAAAGACGCCATTTGGCGATGGCCTGACGCCTTGTGACATTCGCCTCACCGGTGTTCTGTCGGTGCTCGGCATATTCTTCGATGGCTGCAACAAGATCGCCGATGCCTTTATTCTCTGTGGCTACCGTACGAACGATCGGTGGATTCCACATATCCGGGCGGTGCGCCATATTCAATAGAGCTTCCAGTTCCTTTTGCGTACGCATTACGCCCTCTCGATCAGCTTTATTGATCACAAATACATCGCCGATCTCCATGATCCCGGCCTTGATCGCCTGGATATCGTCGCCCATACCTGGCACCAGAACAACCACCGAGACGTCAGCGGTCTTGACGATCTCGACCTCAGCCTGGCCGACACCGACGGTCTCGACGATAACTTTTTCAAATCCGGCAGCATCGAGGACCGCCACAGCATCAACGGTGGCGCGTGACAGCCCGCCCAAATTTCCACGCGTTGCCATCGAACGAATAAATACATTCTTTGCAAGGCCCAGAGTCGCCATTCGGATCCGGTCGCCGAGAATAGCTCCGCCAGAGAACGGGCTTGACGGATCGACACATATTATCCCGACCCGCTGATCAGTATTGCGATAATGATCGGCAAGCTTATCGACAAGCGACGATTTGCCGGCGCCGGGCGCGCCTGTAATTCCGATTATCTGGGCACGGCCGGTTTTCGGATAAACCGCCTTCATCAATTCAGTGCCGCCGCTCCCGCCGTTTTCTGCGATGGTGATAGCCCTCGCCACCGCACGCGGTTCTCCCCGCAAAAGGCTGTCGATCAGGTCAGTCATCAATTTCGATCCTTTGAACGCACCGATCGCACAAGCCTGAAACGCCCGTTTTTCCATTCATAGTAATATTGACCGACCGAAAGGTCGCGGTTAACGCTGGTTGTTTGACCCGGTATCCCGTGGCACTCGCCGGTACCACAACTGCTGGATAATTCCGAAATGCGGGATCCTCAGGACGCTGAGAAAGCACCGGAGCGGCAAAGATCGTAACTATTGCGATCAAAAGCAAGAAGCGCGTCATAAACGCCAATTTTCTCACTGTTTCTGCCAAAAGCAAAAGGGATGCACACCTTAAGGCGAACATCCCTTGAGCCTGCCCTTGTTCGAACGTCCTACATTTGACCCTCGTCAGCTGAAGGTCCGTAAATTGAGGGTACCGGAATGTCGTTAAGTCGCAGGTATACAGAAAGCTGTCCGCGATGGTGGATGATATGATTCATCACAAAGGCCCGCATTACCGCGATCTTCGGCATCGTGAAATAGGACTTTTCGCCATTTTTGAGCGTCCAGGGTTCCATGAATTGATCGTCGGATGCATTCCTTAATGCTTCGATTGCCTCGGCGACGGTCTTGTCAAAAAATTCGACCAGATCTTCAGTCGTTGCCGGCTCATATTGCTTGTAATCCATCTTGGCAAAATCCAATTCAGATTGCTGCATGGTAGGCGGTGTCCATCCGAACATTTCGGCTATATGAACGGCGAGCGACCCGAATTCCATCGATTTTTCGTGTGGTTTCCAGTGAAATTTCTCAGCAGGCACGCGCTCCAGACATTTGCGTGATGTTGCGGCCTCCTGCTCCATTTCGGCGATCAAAGCCGAACTGATGTTATTCGAACTCGCGGCAGTGCTTGAACTCATTTTAATTCTCCTTGGATATTTATTTGAGAGGCAGAGATTATTGCACAGGTGTTGCACAAATGCAACATGAAACATTACTTTGTTTCAGCTAGTTGTAGGTATTGACCTAAGCTTTAAGTAAATATTTTGCGATCACGACCCGCTGGATCTCCGACGTGCCCTCGCCGATCGTGCAAAGTTTGGAATCACGCCAGTATTTTTCGGCCGGATAATCTTTCGTATATCCATAGCCGCCGTGGATCTGGACCGATTCTTCCGCAACGCGGACGGCCGTTTCCGAGGCAAAAAGTTTGGCTATGGCAGACTCGGACGTCGTTTTCCGGCCTGCGTCCTTTAATGCCGCCGCCCGAAGGGTCAACAGCCTGGCAGCATCGATCTGGGTGGCCATATCGGCCAACTTGAACTGGATCGCCTGGAATTCAGCTATCGGTTTCCCGAACTGCTGCCGTTCTTTCGCATATCGTACTGCCGCCTCGTATGCGCCCTGAGCGATCCCGACGGAAAGTGCGGCTATGGATATACGTCCGCCGTCGAGAACCTGCATGGCTTGAAAAAATCCTTCCCCCTCGTTACCGAGCCGATTTTCGTCCGGCACGTAGCAATCCTCGAATACGACCGATGCCGTTTCCGATGCTCTCATCCCCAGCTTGTTTTCTTTTTTATCCGAGCGAAAGCCTTCCATCGACTTATCGAAAATAAATGCTGAAATTCCGCGGTTACCCTGTGACCTATCGGTAACAGCCATGGCGACCAGTGTCTGACAGGCAATGGCATGAGTAATGAAGTT
>JBDTMQ010000318.1:0-6069 GCA_039934155.1 Acidobacteriota bacterium
CGGACGGTTGAATGAGCTTGACCTTGCCCCTATAGATGACGCCGGACGCATTGCGGACGATAAATGTTTCGTCAGCGATCGGGGTTTGCGAGAAGGCGATCGCGGATTTCGTATCTGAAGGCAGGTAACCCGCTTGATTAAAGCGAATAAAAACAGTCTGTGCGGCGGCCAAAACAGTAGCTGCGTTAAAAAATATCAATAAGAAGATGGATCTTTTCATTAGGGCATCGAGTCTCAAATTTTCCCCGTATCGATGGCATGTGAGGCAATGTTTCCAAGCGCGCAGACAAATTTGTTGAAAGACGCAAAACGAAGGTCCGAGGTATGACCTTTTTTGTAGCGGGCAAATATCTGCTGTGCTATAACTGCGACCTTTACCGTTCCAAAAACGTAGTAAAACAATATACTGCCGATGTCTCGGCCCGAGGCTTCTGAGTACATCTCGACAAGCTCAGCGCGAGAGACGTCTTGCATTAATATCTGCGGATTGAAAGGCATATTCATCATCGCCTGGCCAGCATCGGGCGACATCCAATAAGCGAGCGTCGTTCCAAGGTCCATCATCGGATCGCCGATCGTCGCCATTTCCCAATCGAGGACGGTTGTGAGCTTTGTAAGATCTATCGGGTCAAGCATGACATTGTCAAACTTGTAATCATTGTGAATGACCGAAGCACGACCGGTTTCTACCGGAATGTTGCATAGCATCCAGTCGATGGATCTTTCGAGGCCCGGCCATTCATCTGTCCGGGCGGCTGTATAACGATCGGTCCAGCCGCCCACCTGACGGCGGACATATCCTTTCGGATGCCCGATGCTGTCGAGTTCCGCGGCTACAGGATCGATCGAATGAAGACGCACGAGACTTTCGATAAATCCTCTACAAATCTCACGATGGGTGCCATGCGTCGGATTACCGCCTTGTGGCAGGTCGCCCCGTAAGATCAGCCCTTTTCGTCGCTCCATTAAGAAGAATTCTGTTCCGATGACCGCCGGATCGGAGCATAGGAATATCGGTTTTGGCGCAGGCGGATACACGGCCGACAATCTGGAAAGTACGCTGTACTCTCGCTGCATGTCGTGCGCCTTATTTACCGTATTTCCAAACGGCGGACGGCGAAGCACATAATCACTGCCGGCGTACGAAATAAGATAAGTCAGATTCGAACTGCCGGCAGGAAACTGGCTTATCTGAAGTGAATTGCCCGGCCCCAGCCGGCTATTCAAGAATTCCAGCAGCTTTTTTTCGTTAAGCTCTTCGCCCTTCCTGACGGTTGCGATGTCGGTATTCATGTCGTGAAATTACTTGTGTTATATTCGCTCAATGGTTTTCGATTATTCAGCAAATCATTGACAACTGCAAAGGCTGCTCATTTGGCGGATCTGACGTGAAAGAACCGCCGTAGCCGGACTGGATCAATAAACTTGCACAGAACAGGAACCGCTAAATGGACTTTGCACTCTCCGCTTCGACGATCGATCAGAAAGAACGGCTCGATTCGTTTATGGAGCGCTTTGTCTATCCGAACGAGATCCAATACCTGAAAGAGATCGAGAGCGGTGATCGCTGGGAGCCGCTTGAACTTATCGAAACGCTAAAGACGAGGGCCCGGGACGAAGGATTGTGGAATCTTTTCCTGCCTGACATCTCGGGTCTGTCGACCCTTGAATACGCACCGCTGGCCGAGATCATGGGGCGCGTTCATTGGGCGTCGGAGGTTTTCAACTGCTCGGCACCTGATACCGGAAATATGGAAGTTCTGCATCTTTTCGGGACCGATGAACAACGTGGCATATGGTTAAAGCCGCTTTTGGCTGGCGAGATCAGGTCTTGCTTCGCAATGACCGAGCCGAATGTTGCTTCGAGCGACGCGACAAATATTGAGGCGTCGATAAAGCGCGATGGGGATGAATATGTCATAAACGGACACAAGTGGTGGTCAACCGGAGCTGGCGATCAACGATGCAAATTGGCGATCTTTATGGGAAAGACAGATGAAGCCGCAGAGCGACATCGTCAACAGTCCATGATCCTCGTCCCAATGGGATCGCCTGGGATCAAGATCGAGCGGATGTTGAATGTATTCGGTTACGATGACGCGCCACACGGCCATGCCCAAATTTCGTTCGAAAACGTTCGGGTGCCAACTGCAAACCTTTTGCTTGGAGAGGGCCGCGGATTCGAGATCGCACAGGGCCGGTTGGGTCCGGGCCGGGTTCATCACTGTATGCGCCTGATCGGAATGGCCGAACGCGCTCTGGAAATGATGTGCAAGCGAGCTATTTCCCGAACAGCTTTTGGTCGACCTCTCGCAATGCAGGGCATTGTTCGCAGGTCGATCGCTGATGCTCGCTGCGCGATAGACCAGGCCCGTCTGCTTGTTCTCAGGACCGCATGGTTGATGGACACCGTCGGGAGCAAGGGCGCTCGAAAAGAGATCGCGATGATAAAAGCGGTCGTTCCGGCAATGGCCCAGGCCGTTATCGACAGTGCGATCCAGGTGCATGGCGGTGCCGGGGTGTCCCAGGATCTTCCATTGGCCCAGTTATGGACACACGCACGCGCACTGCGGCTGGCTGATGGACCTGACGAGGTACATATCGAGACAGTTGCAAACCTCGAATTATCGAATTGATTGGGACACCAAGACGAATTAACGATCTTCAAAACCTTCTCGCCGCCGTTCAATTTGACTGCTTTTCAACCACGAAGCGTTCAACATTGCAAAAAAGTGTTGACAGGCGTTGGTCTTTTCCTGTAATTTTGTTTTTGACGACACAACACATGTCGTTTCCCTTCGCCACCCGATGCGAAAAAGTTTTCAAAATACCAATTCAAAAATCTGTCTTTAGCGATAGACCGAATTCCGGAACGAAACTGGTGCTGGCACGCATTCAGTTGTCCTGTCCAGAAACGACCTCCGAACTCGCGATCAAAAGGTGGCACAAACTTCAAATAAGCCCGCCCTGAGAATCGTTCCCGTATAACGAAAACTTTATCCGACGAAAAAGATAGGCCCTGGAGCCTTATAGGAGTGAGAAAATAATGCTGTTCGGCAAAAAGAAAAGCGTTGCTGGTTTAGACATCGGCTCAAGTTCCATAAAGATGGTTGAGCTCGAAGGAAAGGCGAATAACCTCAGTCTAGTCAGCCTTGGCTACGAAAACCTTCCAGACGACACGATCATAGACGGTCAAATAATGGAGCTAAACGTTGTTTCTGACTGCATTCAGAATGTTTGCAACAATCATCAGGTCAACGCAGAGCAGGTTGTGACCGGGGTCAGTGGACATTCGGTCATCATCAAAAATATTGTGCTTCCGTCGATGAGCCAGGAAGAGCTCGAAGAGTCGATCGACTGGCATGCCGAAGAGCATATTCCTTACGATCTCGCTGATGTAAGTTTGGACTACCAGATCACCGCAAGCACGCCTACTTCGACCCATGTTCTCATCGCCGCCTGCAAACGCGAGCGTATAGACAATATCAGACAGGCGATTCAGCTGGCAGGTAAGGAGCCGGTCGTTATCGACGTCGATACTTTTGCACTGCAGAATTGCTACGAAGCGAATTACCAGCCCGACGAATCGCAGGTCGTAACACTGCTGAACATCGGCGCCTCGACGATGAACGTTAATATCGTCAAAGGCACCCGGTCGCTGTTTACGCGAGACATCACCGTCGGTGGAAGTCAGTTTACCGATGTATTGCAGCGCAGTCTGGGGCTCAGCTACCAACAGGCCGAAGCGGTCAAGCGCGGTGTCAACCACGCGGTCGAAGGTCTTGAGGAAAAGGCGATCGAGCCGTTAATGAACAACGTGACGGAGATCGTGGCAATGGAGATCCAAAAAACCTTTGACTTCTATCGGGCGACCAGCGAAGACAATGAAACGGTTGTACAGAAAATCTTGATCTCCGGCGGCGGTTCAAAACTTCAAGGCCTGGCGGCGGATCTGTCAGCCCGCCTTGAACTTCCCGTCGAAGTCCTCGATCCGTTTCGCAGCATAAAGGTCGACACACGGAAATTTGACCCTGACTATTTGAGCGAAATCATGCCCGAAATGGCTGTTGCCGTCGGCTTGGCAATGAGGGGAGTCTAACTACAATGATCAAGATCAATTTATTGAATTCAGTTACGGAAAGGCAGGGCGGAGCGGTTGTAGCCGTTGACCGCAAGGTCGCCAGCCCGGCGTCCCGTCTGCTATTGATGACATTGGCCGTTGGATTCTTGCTGGCCGCGATCGTCGGTTGGGATGTGATCAGCACCCAAATGGCAAAGACCAAGGCCGAAAAGGACCTTGAAGAGCAAAAGCAGATCGCTGCCGAGCTCGAGGTCGTAATGAAAGAACAAAAAGATCTGGAAGATAAGATCAAACAGATCGACGGCCGTATCGACGCGATCAAATCACTTAGAGCGTCGCAAGCCGGACCGAGTGCGGTTCTTGAAGCCATGCGCGAAAGAATAGCGATGGTTCCGGGCCTTTATCTACAGAGCATTGAACAGGCTGGTGATGAGGTGACGATCAAGGGAAATTCGCCGAGCGAAGATGCTGTTACCCAGTTCGGACGTAGCCTCGAGTTTTCGAATGGACTGTTCTCCAATCTGAATATCGAAACCCAGCGACAGGAAGTGGTCAACCAGATGGCGTCGGCCTCATCGGCGGGTGACACAGCAAAGGTCAATCTCGTGAACTTTACGATCAAGACCGCTTACACACCGTCCAAGGCTGCAGGAGCCAATACCGCAACGACGACCGCGTCAACGACCGCACCGGCAGCGCCTGCCGGACAACAGCCGGTCCAGGTCGCGAAAAACTAGCACCTCCTAAAGAAATTCTGCTGATCTCAAGTAAACAGAAGGACACTCAAATGTTAGAGAAAATCAAAAACTTACAATGGCATTACCAGCTGATCCTGCTGGTCGGTGTAGCGGCTTTGCTTTATTCGACCGTCTGGTATTTCTTCACGAGCGTTACTCGCGATGAAGTAAATGCACTCAATGAGCAGGTTACACAGTTGCAGGCCAAGAATGAATCGGCCCGCGTCGCCACCCAGCGGATCAACGAATTTCGTGCCCTTTTCGCCAGCAAGACTGTCGAGTACGAAGAATTGAAAGTACTTCTGCCAGAACAGCGAGAGATCACGAATGTCCTTCAGGGTCTGCAAGACAATGCCAAGGATTCACGTCTGATCGTAATGCGGTTCTCACCGCGTGATGACGCTCAGAAGGAAATGATCATGTCGAAACCGGTAGAAGTTGAAGTCGACAGCAATTTCAATAATCTAAGAGCATTCTTCGATCGAATGGCAAAACTGCCGCGGATCGTATCGATAACGGACTTTAAGATAAATCAACTCGACAAGCAGACCGCCGAGAAAACACTTCACGCACAATTTCTTTTGACGGCTTACTATGCCGACCCCGAAGTCTTGAACAAGCCGGCGGCAACACCAGGAGCACCTGGAACGGCTGTCCCTGGGTCTCCTCAACCCGCAGCCCCGCCAGCAGCCAAATAAGAAGGATCGTCGAAGGATCTAATCAGCTTAAGAGAGAAACGCCATGACTAATTACTCCAAAATATTACGCTTCCTGATCTGCAGCATCGCATTCGCCGGTTCGATCGTGCTGTGCGGCGCAGTGGAAGCCAACGCACAGACCCGTGATCCCTTCTCAAAGCCGGGTTGGGCGAGAACCAGAGATACAAGGCCCGGTTCGGGAGCGGCAAAAGCGCAGACTGCACCCGTCAATCTCGGTGCTCCCGCGATCCAGCAGCGGATCGAATACTACAAGCGGGTCAGAGAGAACGCGGCCGCTAGTGGCCAACCCCTGCCGAAGGTCACGAGCGTTTTGACACTCGACGAAATGATGGTCACCGGTATTTTCCGGACACCGAGGGGTTACGCCGCGATGGTCGAGGCAACACCGATAAAGCTTTCATACACGATCTATCCCGGCGAAAAATTCTTTGACGGTCAGCTTGTTGCGGTCGAGGAGAACAAGCTTGTGTTCCGCAAGGTAACAAAGACCGGCCCGGGCAAATTCGTCGCTTCGGTCGAGAACAAGCCTTTG
>JBDTMQ010000319.1:0-4695 GCA_039934155.1 Acidobacteriota bacterium
CCTTACCAAACGGAAGCTCATAAATGCCGTTGAAGTTAAAGACATGTGTTGTGTCCTGATCGCCGATGCCGTACTCGTAGGCCGGGTTGGCATTGTCGATGAGCGGCTCAAAACGTGTCTGTCCCGTTCCCGGAGCATCCGTAAGCAGCTTTTGGAAGGTGTAGTTCGCCTGGAACGTGAGCCCTTGCGAGAACCGGCGGCGAACTTCGGCTTGCAGTGCGTTGTAACGCGATTTGGCCTGGTTCGTCAGAAAGTCGGCAACTCCGGTATTGGGGTTGTTGAGCAGCAGTTGGCTCGCACCGGTTATACCGAAGGTCGCAATATACGCTATGGCCAGATCGGCGGGGGTTCCGGCAATGATCGGGTTGATCGTATTCGAATATTGGAACGGATTACCGAAGACGCTGTTGTTATAAGGCGCCTGATTCAGCACTTGGAGCGGCTGACAGTTCGGGGTCGCTCCAGTGACCGTGCAGTTAACGTTACCGCTGCCATAAAGGGCGATATTGTTTCGTGCCCGGTTAAAATCAGCCAGAAACCCGCTGCTGATATTTACCTGGTTTAGATCTAGTCCACGAACGAGATTGTCACTTCGTGCATGCACATAGCGAACCTCAAAAGCTGTTTGGAAGCCGATCTCCCGCTGAATGCCGATACTGAATTCATGCGATGCCGGGACCTTAAGATCCGGATCGATGGCGAAAACAGTACCGAAATTTCCGGCGATCGCATTATTCTGCGCATACGTACGCGGAACCTGCAGCGGAGGTGCCGTAAATGTCGGCAACGCCGTAAAGCGTGCGTTCAGTGACGGCGAATTGCCGCCCGTCGGTATCGTCAGGCCCTGGGTCAAACCGGCATTTCCGATCAATGCATTGTCGGCCGCGCGGACGAACTCGTCGTTAACGTAGCTCAAACGATATCCGCCACGAAGTACGGTCTTTCCGTCGCCCGGGAATAGCCGTTTGAGAAAGCTGTTCTCAAAGTTCGGGGCCCAGGCAAAACTCACGACAGGAGCAATGTTGTCCTTATCCGATTTGAAGAAGTTCGTTCCGCCATTATTGCCGCCAACGAATTGGTAAGTTCCATTTGGATTTAATACAGCCGTTCTCACATCCTGACTTCCGAAAGCCGGTTCGAGCGCAAGCCCGTTCGGTTCACGAAGCGGGGTGAACAACTCATACCGCAGACCCAAATTGACCGTTAACTCCGGGCTGATCCGCCACTGGTCGGTGCCGTAGAACGAATAATGTTCGTACTGGAGTTTGCGCGACGGCGGAACAGGACTAAGAGTTCCGGTCTGGCTGTCAGCGTTGAAGGTCTGGGCCGCGCCGCCGATCTGACCTCCGAGAAGTGCCAGAAGCGAGTTGGCCGTACCGACACCATTGATACAATTGACGCCGGTCGCAGCAACACAGCCGACGGCCGCATTGAAGGTCGCATTTGTGAATGCAGGCGTCGCACCGCCGCCCAGAACGTAATTCGGAATGTACGGGGCACCGAATGCACCGGGACCGAAGGGATCTGCACGGAATGCCGAAAACTGACCGCCAAATCGGAATGCGTGATTACCGCGGATCCAAACCGCGTTATCTTGCAGATTCCAAATGTCCGTACGGCGTCCCTGGCCCTGAAAGCCGGATTCGGTGTTATTGATCAGAGGTACCTGAATAAAGTAAGCGGGGTCACCTGTTGTTGTACCGAAGATCGGGTCGCTGAACTGGAATCCGCCCCGAAGCTCGTTCGTGATCGAATTTGTCGGCGCCCATCTCCATGAAGCCGAAAGAAACGGCGTATGCGCATCCTGGAACCCGACCGGTGTGGTCGTATAGCAGCATGCCGCACCGCCCTGTTGGGCATTCAGATCGGTTCTCTGGAGAAGCTCTTTCTTATAAGCGTAAACGGCACTGAACGAGTTGCGATCATTCAGATCAAAATCAAAACGCGTCGTGATCGCTTCACGATCCTGATTCGAGGTAATAGGAACAGTCAGGCCCGTGGTATTCAATTGATCGCCGAGCGACGCATTGTTGCCGGTCGTCGGAAGATTATCGAGAATCCGTGATTGGATTACCGGACTGATCCCGGTTGCCGGACCGCCAGCCAGACCTGCTGCTGCGGTAAAGATGTTAACAGTACGCGTTACACCGCTGACATCGCGGTATGTGAAAATACCGGTTCGAGCCGCCGGAAGAAGGATCGTGCGATTTGCCGAAATAGACTGTCGGAGCCTGAATCCTTCATAGCCGACAAAGAAAAAGACCTTGTTTTTCCAGATCGGGCCGCCGACCTTGCCGCCGAATTGATTTCGGTTCAGGAAAGGACGGGCGACACCCGAAAAGTTGTTGAAAAACGAATTCGCCGTAAACTTCGAGTTGCGGTTATAGATATAAGCCGCACCATGAAAATCATTCGAACCGCGGGGAGTCACAAGCTGTACCTGCGACGCTCCGTATCCGGATTCGGCACCCGCATTCTGGGTAACGATCGTGAATTCACCGGTGTCATCTACATTCGGACGATCGGGAAGGAAGTCGACAGCGTTGGCACGGATAAAGTTATCCTGAACGTTAATGCCGTCACGGGTAATGTTGGTAAACGATGACCGCTGGCCATTGATCGTCGTGTTCTGAGCACTATTCGACGATGTACCGGCCTGAAGCAGGACAAGTGACAGCGGGTTGCGGCCGTTTAGCGGCAGCTCGATGATCTGTCTTTCGCTGACGGTGGTCTTGATCTCACCGTCTGAAGAATTGATGACATCGGCTCCGGCAGCGACCGTCACGACCTCGGAAATATCGCCGGCCTCAAGCATTGCACTCAATGAATAGGTCTGGCCGATATCGATCTTGACATCGCTATAAGACTGGGTCTTGTGACCGGCCGCTTTGACGGTGACCGTATAGGTACCGACGTCAAGCTGCGGGGAATTGAACGAGCCGTCGCTCGTAGTTACTATCGTCCGCTCCTTGCCACTTTGGTTATCTTTGACGAGAACCGTCGCTCCGGCGATCACTCCGCTGGGGTCCGCGACCGTTCCTATAAGGTTTCCGGTGTTGGACTGTGCGAAGGAGGCCGTTACGAATGCCGCGGCAAGCAGCAAAGTAAAGAGAAAACTTTTCATACACTCACTCCTTTGAAATTACTGAACATTCAAGCAGATAAGAGGCCATAATTGTTCCGGGGAACGGGAAAACTCGGTCTCAATCCCAATATTGGTTCTGAATAATATCGGTCTGCAAAAAGAAAGACTTAACCGTTCTAAAATAATGCAAAAGATATGCCATCGGTAAAGGTTATATTAAACATTGACATTACAAAGGTTAGCGGTTAGGTAAAAAAAGAAATAAGGGCTATAAGTCCAAAATAATGAATGTTTTTGCATTTGTATGAATGATTTCGCCCGCAGCCATTTTCCTGTGTATATGGAAGCGAACCATTATTCTTTATCGCGAATCATAATCGCGACTTATGACCCGAGCCAGTGCGACTCACATCGGGCCGAGTGAACGACAGCCATCGCTCTTGATTTTACGCCCGCAGATAAAGTATAAGTGGCGTTGCCGAACGACCCGTAAAATTATTTTTTAGGAATTCTATGAAACAGATCCCGACCCTTTTGATGGCTCTACTTTTTGCTTTTCTTTCTGGTTCCGCTACTCTGGCGCAGTCCGACGGTGACAAGGGTAAAGATAAAAAGTCACCGGTGATAACCAAGTACGATAAGGGTAAAGATATTACTACCGTCCGCTTAAAACAATTCCCAATATCGCGGCTTTCGCAGGAAAAGGACGCGGCTCCCAATTTTCCGCTTCATCAAATGGATCTCGAGGTTTCGTATAATTTCAAAGGACAAAATTCAGGTCCGGTGATCGACGGAGTTACTTTTAAGTTTCATGCCTCGGCAGGAAATTATCTTTTTTTAAGAGAGACCCAGGTAAACGCTGTACTGGATCGCGATTCGAACGGAATGGACCGAGTGATCCAACTTGGTATGTCAGATTACAAGTCGGAGCCACCCAAATTCAACAGCGTTTACGAAGAGTATTTGACCGTGTCGGCGCCGGCTGAGGCAGTGGAAAAGATCGCCAAGGCGAATTCGATCGAACTTTTCGTCGGACCAGTTGGGTATCGCCTTTCGGCTTCGCAAATTGAAGCCATAAAAGCCCTGGCGGCGTCGCTGCCTAAATAAAATTGAACATATCGCAAGTATGAACCTGCCGGCGAAATTCATTTCGGGGCAGGTTTTTGATTTTTACAGCTTTCAGGCAAAAACGGCGAAATGTTATATTGACCGTGCAAATCGGTGATGAGCGAAATTACAAAAGATGCCGGATATACGATCGTTCCGCTTGGTGCGGGCGATCTTATCGATCGGTCGGTTCGATTTTACCGGCGAAACTTTTCAAGTTTCGTTATGATCGCCGCTCCGCCGGTCATCGCCGGATCTCTTATCACAGTAGCCTGGACCCTGCTATCGAGAACGCTTTTCTCATCCGGCCGAAATTCAGAAGGCATGGAGTTGGGGCTGTATTATATTTTTCTATGGCTGGGCAGCATGTTGATATGGTTTACAGAGACCGTCGCTACGCTGTCGGTGATGGGTGGTGCATCGCGTAATTTTGTACGGCATATTCTCTTTGGCGAAAGGATCACGTTCAGAGAAACCTATTCCAATACGCGCAAGCGGGTTTG
>JBDTMQ010000320.1:0-2498 GCA_039934155.1 Acidobacteriota bacterium
AAGCATCGGCTATTCGGCGTGTCATTGGTGTCACGTGATGGAGCACGAGTCATTCGAGGACGAGGCGACGGCCGCGATCATGAACGAGCATTTCGTCAACATCAAGGTCGACATGGAAGAAAGGCCCGATATCGATCAAATATATATGTCGTTCGTCCAGCTTACGACCGGCCGCGGTGGCTGGCCGATGAACGTGTTTCTTACACCCGACAAACTGCCTTTCTTTGGCGGAACATATTTTCCGCCGACGCCCCGATACGGCATGCCGGCCTTTCAACAAATCCTGGTCAGCGTCGCCGACGCCTTTCGCGAAAGGAACGATGAGATACGAAATTCGGCCCTCGATATCCTCGGTGAATTACGCCGTACCGCGGTCACCGAATTCAGTCATGTCGAGCTGAATCCGGTCCTCCTGGATTCAGCCTTTGAGTCAATGTCTCGTGCATACGATGCGGTCAACGGCGGGTTTGGCAGTGCCCCGAAATTTCCTTCGACGATGTCGCTCGATCTTCTGCTTCGTTATCAGCATCGGACCGGCAGCGAAAGGGCGCTTTCGATGGCTTGCGAGTCCGCTAAAAAAATGGCTGCCGGCGGCATTTACGATCATCTCGGCGGCGGATTTCACCGCTATTCGGTCGATGCTCAATGGCTCGTACCGCATTTTGAGAAGATGCTTTATGACAATGCCCAGCTTATACGGCTTTATCTTGATCTGTATCTTGTCACCGGCGAACGGTTGTTCAGCCGCACGGCGGTCGAAACGCTCGAATATGTAAAGCGCGAAATGCTCGACGAAAGCGGCGGGTTTTATTCCAGCCAGGACGCCGACAGCGAGGGCCAAGAAGGGAAGTTCTTTGTCTGGTCACCGTCAGAAATAAATTCGGTACTTAGCGAGACGGAAGCCGATCTGTTTTGCCGGATCTATGACGTAACGCCCGAGGGCAATTTTGAGGGCTCGAACATCCTCAATCTGACTGATTCGATCCAGGCCGGCGAGTTCACGCAATTGACCGCCGACGAGCGGCATCGGCTGGATAACGCCCGCCGTCAGCTTTTTGATCACCGTGAAAGCCGCGTCAAGCCCTTCCGCGACGAAAAGATACTGACCGCCTGGAACGGGCTGATGCTGGCGGCCTATGCCCAGGCAGCTTCGGTGCTCGACTCGGCCGAATATCTCGAGATCGCCGAAAAAAATGCAGAGTTTTTGCTTGGGTCGCTTCAACGCGACGGCACGCTGCTACGAACATGGAAGGACGGCAATGCAAAACTCGACGGCTATATCGAGGACTATGCGAACTTGGCCGACGGCCTTCTAGAGCTGTTCCGCACGACCGGCACGACCCGATATCTCGACGAAGCTCGTCGCCTGGCTGACGTGATGATCGCCGAATTTTGGGACGAAGAGAATGGCGGATTTTTCTTCACGGCGAACGATCACGAAGAGCTCATCGTGCGAAATAAAAACTTTTTTGATAATGCCGTCCCGTCCGGGAATTCGGCCGGGGCGTCGGTGCTATTAAGGCTCAGCAGGCTCACCGGCGACGCCCGATACGAGCGTTACGCACTCACGGTCCTTCGGCTATCAGCCGCACAGCTCCGTAGTTATCCACTCGGCTTCGGCCGTGCACTTTCAGCGATCGAACTGACAGTTTCGCCGCCAAAAGAGATCCTTATCCTCGGCGAAAAGGGCAACACGCTCGAACGCCGTGTATTCACTTCGTACCTTCCAAATTCGATCGTCTGTAGAGCAGATACCGCGGACGACAGCGCTACCGCTATCCCGATCTTCGAGGGCCGCGCGCTGATCGACGAAAATCCGACCGCCTATGTTTGCGAGAACTTTGTCTGCGGCCTGCCGGCGACCTCGCCCGAAACGCTTGACGCTCAGCTCGCCAAACAGAGCTCGACCACAAAGTGAGAAAGGCGTCACCGAACGGCAACGCCTTTCTAGATCTGCGATAAAGCAGTCTTATTTGTTGGTGTTCGAATGATTGGCGTTTGCCATATTCGAAGCCGGCTTGGTCATCGAGTTGGCAGCGTTGCCCATCGTGTTGCTTGCAACATTAGCTGCATTAGCAGCCTGCTGCATCGCGTTAGCAGCCGAGTTAGCGGCATTGGCAGCCGAATTCATTGCGTTAGCAACTGTGCGGTTGGCATTGTTCGCAGCCGAGTTGTTTGCCGCGTCGCCGCCGCAAGCCATTCCGAGTGCGCCGAGCGCCAAAAGTGTTGAAAGTGCTATAATTTTCTTCATCTAACTAATTCTCCTGTCTTCTTCAAAGATTAACTTGTACTTTATTTTTACTAACGACTGCAAGATCACAGTCTTGTCCCAGACATCCATTTTTGGAACAAACGCAAATATAATAACCAAAATGCCGATAGTCAACCCTAAAAATGCCAAATTTGCAGTTTTTGCGAATATATAATTTGGCCATTTATGGCGGTATCAGTATCAAGATCGGGCCAAAGTTCGCTTTAAATGGCTATACTCCCGGTTC
>JBDTMQ010000321.1:0-2218 GCA_039934155.1 Acidobacteriota bacterium
AGGCTCGGACCGCGTGCTCGGCACATTTGACGCTGATCTTTCAGACAGCGCAAAACGACAGCTCGAGGAACTGGGCGTCGAGGTCCGCCTGAACAGTTTTGTGACGGATATTGAGCCGCGTCGCGTTCGCGTCGGCGACGAGTGGATCGAGTGCGACGTCGTACTTTGGGCCACGGGCGTGGCGGCCTCGTCGCTGGGAAAAACTCTCGGCATTGAGACCGATCGCGCGGGGCGTGTTTTTGTCGAACCCGACCTTTCGATCCCGGGCGACAAGAACATTTTTGTGATCGGCGACATGGCGTCATTGAAACAGTCGAATGGCGATCCCGTCCCCGGCGTCAGCCCGGCTGCCATGCAGATGGGCACTAACGCGGCCAGAAATATCCTGAGAGACAGCGAGGATAAGCCGCGCGAGGATTTTGAATATCTTGATAAAGGAACGATGGCGACGATCGGCCGCAGCAAAGCTATCGCCGACATTCGCGGGTGGAAATTTTCGGGCCTTATCGCGTGGATGATGTGGCTGTTCCTGCACATCGTTTTTCTGATCGGATTTCGAAATCGATTCGTCGTTCTGGCCGATTGGTTCTGGGCTTATTTGACCCGCGAGCGAAGCGCAAGGCTTATCACAGGCGATGCCGAGGATATGCGAAATGCGCTCCATTTTATGATCGACGCGCCCAAGCATGAGATCGACGAGGTAATCGACAAAATGAGCGCGAAACGGGCATCGGGTTCAGCGGGTCGCCGCTAGACCTTTCGATAAAATTACTAAAAGGACACCGGCTTTACTTCCCGGTGTCTTTTTCGCTGAAATTGTGTTTATACTTTAACGACTTCTGGCACCCGATAACGACAAATAATCGTAATGATAAAGTTTCTATTCGCAATCGCTTTGGCCGCCGTCTGCGCGGTTCCCGCCCATTCGTCCGACCCTTCGATCTGGTCGGTCAATTCTCGTTCCGACGTGCTGAAGGGCGATGCCCGCAGCGTTTCGGTGGACGATGCCGGTGTAATTCGCATCGCGCCGAGGATCTCCGATCTGTATAAGACCGAACAACCGTATATCTGGTCGAGCACGTTCGACTCGGCCGGAAATGTGTATCTAGGGACGGGCAGCGACGGCCGAATTTACAAGGTCACGGCCGGCGGCAGCGGCGCGTTGTTTGCCGACCTCACCGAACTGAACGTAACGGCGATCGTCGCAGCGCGTTCGGGTGAGATCTTTGCAGCGACGTCGCCCGACGGCAAGGTTTATAAGATCGACGCGGCCGGCAAGCCGTCCGTCTATTTCGAGCCGGGCGAAAAGTATATCTGGTCGCTTGCTTTGATGAGTGACGGCAGTCTCGCGGTCGGCACAGGCGAAAGTGGCAAGATATATCGCGTAAAAACCGCAAATGCGGCGGCGGCGGCGTCACTTTTTTACGACACAAGCGAAACGCATATTATCTCTCTTGGCGCTGACGCACAGGGAAACCTGTATGCCGGGACAGACTCGAACGGCCTGGTATTGAGGTTCGGTGCTGACGGCAAGCCGTTCGCGCTTCTTGATTCGCCGCTGAGAGAGATACATCAATTGGCCGTTGCGCCAGACGGGACGATATATGCACTCGCCATCAGCGAATCGGCTGCGGCCCCGGCCTCGACGCCGTCACCTGCGGCGTCGCCTGAGAATAAGACCGTCTCTGCGGCAAAGCCCGGTCCCGCGACGCCCGAGCCGCCGCAAAAAAGCCGCTATGATCTGACGGGTGCCCGATCGGCTGTTTACAGGATCGCGTCAGACGGCGGAACATCCGTCATCTGGTCGTCGACCAGCGTCACTGGATTTTCTGTCTACGCTCACAAAACCGGTGACGGCGTCCTGCTCGGAACATCCGACAAGGGCCGAATCTACAGCGTGACCAACGATGCACGCGAGACACTGGTGCTTCAGTCAGATGCCAGCCAGATCTCGACGATCTTTTCTTTCGGACAAGATCTTTACGCCACGACGAGCAATCAAGGACGGCTGTTCAAATTTGGCAGCGATCGCGCGGCCGAAGGGATCTATGAATCGGCGGTCCTCGATGCCAAGTCGACTTCCGGCTGGGGCCGCGCGTGGTGGCGCTCGACCGGCGGCGTCGAGATCCAGACCCGCAGCGGAAATACGCAGGAACCCGACGAGACCTGGAGCCAATGGACGAACGTCGCCGGCAGCGTCGGCGGACCGGTCGAAAGC
>JBDTMQ010000322.1:0-2795 GCA_039934155.1 Acidobacteriota bacterium
AATAAACGACATGGACCGCATCATCGAGGACAAAGCATATTTCCTGCCGAGAGGCTTTGACGAAGTTGAAAAAAGCTCGATCAAAGAGATAAACGCACCTTCGATCTGGGTGGCATTTCGTGCAGGTAAGCTCGATCAAAATGAATCCCCACTGAGAAACTTTGTCGTCGGCGGGTACGAGATCAAGGAAACTCGCGTTATCCAAAGCGATGTTCAAAACGCGTATCTAGTGCTTCTGGAGCGAAAATAGCGCGGGGCCGCAGCTCCGTTTAAGACTTTATCGCCGTAAAAAGCGATTGCTCGCAAATGTCGTCGAATTTTTCGCTTACCACATCCGCAAGGTCCTTAAACTCGATCTGCTCGAATCCGTGCTTTTCGAGCATTTGCCTGTGGCTTTCTTCGGTTCGGCCAAAACAATGAAGGCCGTAGCGAAACTTCAGACGGCCCTGTACTGAGCGATCCTTCTTCCATTCGTCCTCCGATCGCCATTCGCCGTCGAGAAGGTGTGTATGAAGGATCAATTTGCCACAGCTTTTCATTTTTCGACTGCAGGTTTCGAGAACATATTCAAAGATCTCATCTGAAAGATGCTGGACCACCGCAAAGCTGAAAACAACGTCGAGGGATCCGTCTTCGATCTCGCTGAGCCCTGAGTCGTCGGCCAGGATGTATTGAAGATTCGGCGCCGCATTCAACACCCGCGCACAGGCGAGTGCCCCGGTTGATATATCGGCGGCATAGACCGTCTTGACGTGTTTTGCTACAACCGCTGCCAGAAATCCCGGGCCGCAGCCATAATCAAGCACGCGGTCATCGGGAGCAAAGTATTGCTTGATTATTTGATCGTAGATCTTTTCACGTGACTCGGCACTGTCACGAAACGCGGCCTCGAGATATTCACGGTTGGACATTCCGCTGTAGCGGGCGTCATGCGGGATCAGGAAATAATGGGGGCTAAGCGATAACAGGCGGAGCGCCCACAGACGCTTTTTCGATCCGGACGCCCGGTTGAGAGCTCGCTCGACCCACTTGGCGCTCAAGAATGCCTGCGGTTCGCTTCCCAATGTGAGACCCCACTTGGCGAGGTTCCAGAGTTTTCGCATAGGTGAACAGATCTATAAAAACGTTCAGAGGGTGTTAACTTCCAAAAAGCGCTACTTTCGCTTCCAGCGTACACCGTCTTTGGTATCTTCGAGGATGATCCCTTTTTCGGCCAGCAGGTCGCGTATCTCGTCAGAGCGTGCAAAGTTTCGCTGTCGACGCGCCTCCTGCCGCTCTTCGACCAGGGCTTCGATCTCGGCATCCAGGGAGATCACTTCTTCTTTTCCAAAGATGCCCAGAACGGAATCGAATTTTGCGATCGCGTCGAGAACCGCCGCCCGTTCGTCTGTATGAAGACGTCCGGTGGCAAGCACTGTGTTAACCTCGCGGACCAGATCATGGATCGCGGCGAGCGCGGCCGCCGTATTAAGGTCGTCATCCATCGAAGTTTCGAAATGGTTTAGCGACGTTGCGATCACCTCACTCACCGCCTGATCTGAGCCTTCGTGTGTCTGGCTCTCGCTGACGATATGCCGGAAGTTCCGAAGCCGCTCAACTGCCGATTCGGCACCTTGCAAGCCCTCGAAGGTGAAATTCAGCTGCTTTCGATAGGGAACTGACAACAGCAGATAACGCATCGCGAGCGGTGAATAACCTTGTTCCTTCAGGTCACGAAAGGTAAAGAAATTGCCTTTAGATTTTGACATCGTGACATCGTCGATCTTAAGGAATTCGCTATGGATCCAATATCTCGAGAACTGCTTTCCGGTCGCGCCCTCAGATTGGGCGATCTCATTTTCGTGATGCGGGAACTGCAGGTCCATCCCGCCGCTATGCAGGTCAAAGGTCTCGCCGAGATATTTCATCGACATTGCCGAGCATTCGATATGCCACCCCGGACGGCCGCGGCCGAATGGAGCCGCCCAGCCGGGCTCTTCATCTTCGTCAACAAATTTCCAGAGAGCAAAGTCGCGTGCGTCCTCTTTTTCATATTTGTCGGTGTCGATGCGTTCGCTGCCGCCGGTAATATTTCCCGAAAAGTTTATTTTCGATAATTTACCGTATTCCGGAAAAGCCGCGATGCGGTAATAGATCGACCCGTCGGATTCGTACGCGTGGCCGTTTTCCAGCAGCTTTGCGATGATGTCGATCATCTCGGGGATATGCTGGGTCGCCCGAGGAGTAATTTCGGGCCTCTCATTGCCGAGCGCATCAAAATCTTCCCAAAAATACTGAATGAACGGAGCCGTAAATTCATCAATGCTGATCTGCCGGCTTTTAGCCTCATTAATGATCCGGTCATCTATGTCGGTAAGATTGAAAACGTGCGTTAATTGAAACCCTTTGAACTTGAGATATCGCCGAAGGATATCCGCAAAAACAAACGTTCTGAAATTGCCGATGTGGGCAAAGTTCCAAACGGTCGGGCCGCAAACATACATTTTGACCTTTCCTTCGTCAATAGGGCGAAAGATCTCTTCCTCTCGGGTCAATGTGTTGAAAAATTTGAGCATACGTCGATCAAAGGGCGAACCTACATTCTATATTATCGCGGCCGAAATCACCGAAATATCACGGAATAAACCTAAATCCCTCAGAGAACCTACGTTCGACTTGCCGTCTGCGGCCTTTCTGTTAGAATCTTGCGAAACGACTGTAAATAGCCCTATCCAATTATTTTAAGCCGGAGGTAGCCATGCACCCAAGCGTTATTAAAGCACTGCCTGATTTTCTAAAACAATACGAAGGCAAGG
>JBDTMQ010000323.1:0-1944 GCA_039934155.1 Acidobacteriota bacterium
GTTCCGGAGGCGGAAAACCCGAGTATGTACATACAATGAATGGATCGGGTCTCGCGGTAGGCCGCACGTGGATAGCGGTCGTTGAGAACTTTCAGCAGGAAGACGGTTCGATCCAGGTACCAGAGATCTTGCAGCCGTACATGAACGGTTTAAGTTCGATCGAAAAACACGACTAAGACCAAGTTTGACCGGGACGGCAAAATGTAATTACAATGTAATTATGAAAGCCCAGATAATTCAGATCGGGAACTCCCAGGGCATCAGAATTCCGAAAATGATGCTCGAAGAGGGAAATCTTTCGGGCGAGGTCGAGCTTGAATTGCGTGAAGAAGGAATTCTTATTAGAAATATACGTAAGCCAAGGGGCGACTGGGACGCAAGATTTAGTGCTTTGGCAGAAACGGACGATGATCAAGTCCTGTCCGAGTCATCTTCAGCCTTTGACAAAAAGGAATGGCAATGGTGAAGCGGTTCGATGTGTATTTGGTCAGCCTCGACCCCGAATCGTCGACTGATCCTAAAAATACCCGGCCAGGCGTTGTCATTTCGCCAGACGAGGCAAACCTGCATTTGCCTACAGTGTTGGTCGCTCCGCTTTCTTCAACACGAGCGGGCTATCCGACACGTGTGCCGGTCGAGTTTCTCAACGACAGCCGATTCGTGATCCTGGATCAGATCAGAAGTATTGATAATAAAAGGCTGGTAAAAAAGATCGGCGAGATCGATACAGCTGCACAAAAGGTACTGCTGGATCGCCTCGCCGAATACTTTGCCAATTAACCGCTTAGGTCTTTACGGCAGGATAGTCTCAGCCTCACTGCGTATCGTATCGCTCACCTCGCCGGCGGCACTTCGTGCCCTCTCGACAAACTGATTTGCCGATTCGCCCGCTTTCTTGACCAGACTCTCTTTGGCCTTACCCATCCATTCATCCTCGTAGGTGCTGGATGGAATTGCCATTCCTACCGCGGCGCCGACGGCGGCGGCAATAGCCCCGAGGACAAGCGGGTTATCGTCCAAAAGATCGCTATATTTCATGCGGGCCGCGTGAGAATACTCACCAGCCTTATCGTATACATCCCCGGCCGTATCTTTCACGGTGTTGATAGCCCCGCTCGCGGTATGCGAAATGCCATCGATAGCTGTTCCCGCTTTTTCCTTGATCGTATTGACCGCTGACCGACGATTTGCTGTACTAGCGGATGCCGCTCTGTCTGACTGCGACGTCTCACCTTCCGACGCGGCCAGATATTGGCGGCGGATGCTGTTTCGACCCCGAGACATTCCCTGGTATACCAGGAGGCCGGCGCCGATCCCGATCAGTGCAAACGGCAGCGGATTGCTGCCAACTGTTTTTACAATGTTTGAATTTGATATTCCCTCGCCCGTACTTTTCATAAATTTCACCGCCTTTCCTAAAGTCGCTTCGTAAAGATGTTCTTTTGCCGTGTCGATCGCGCTGCTCACCTGGGCTGACACTTGATCGCTGACGTTTGCCAACGAAAGCCGATCTTGCAAAGCGCCGATCGTCTCGCCCATCTCGCGGCGCGTTTCGGCTATTTGAGCTTTCAAATGTTCCGCTTCCTGCGGCTCTTCACTCACAGGAAGATCTGCCGTTGATTCCTTCTTGACAACGGCGTCGGCACCCGCAGCACGGGCGACCGGATCGACCGTCCCGGTGATCAACTTACCTGTTTCTTCAGCCATTTTGCGTCCTCCTTTAGAGAATCAACCGATTTTGTCGGTGTGACATCCAGATTCCTGAGCTCAGTAAGTGATGAAGCGATCGCCATATATGACCCAATAGCTGTAATACCGCCCACCAGTATCGATGCGAGCCAGAGGGGAATAGCGTATGACACTATTAAAATAATGCCTGCCATGATCGCGAGCAGGCCAGCATAAGCAACCGCTCCGCCCGCCGCAACGACACCGACATTACGG
>JBDTMQ010000324.1:0-5330 GCA_039934155.1 Acidobacteriota bacterium
GAACGAAAAGCGACGGTCGGGCATCCGCCGGGTTGCCTTTGCAAAAACAGAACAGGCATTCGTTTGCACACTGACGCGGGACGATCTGCTCAAAACTCAGGCCAAAATCCTCGCCTTCGTCGCGGTCAAATTCTATCTCGACGGTTTGGCCGGTCGGCTTCTTGACGTGGATCGTCAGTTCGGTTTCGCCCGCGGTCTGAAATCTAAAATCCAGGTAATCGCGCACCATTCGGCCGTTGACCTTTATGATGCGGTCGTTCGCGGCCAGCTCCAGCTCTTCGGCGACGCTGCCGGGCGCAACTTCGGTGATTATCACGCCGGGACGGCGAAGCTGGGTTACGGCTGGTGTTACGGCGAATTCGTACATTATGGAAAACTCTTTAGTGTATGCTCACCTATCGCGGGTTGCAAACAATTAAATACGAGCTCAAACGCGGACCGGACGGATCCTGCAGATCAAATCGGATAACTACTTACCAAGACTTCTTATCCGGAAGATCGGCAGCATCCGCCCTCTCCGCGTTCAATTTTTCGTTTTTCACCTTGCCGAAGCAGCCTTTAGATCGACCAGATCGCCGAGCCACGTATATTCGAGGTTTTGCGATTGTGCCACCGCGTCATACGTCAGCTTTCCGGCAAAAGTGTTGACGCCTTCTCTCAGTCCGGCATCGTCTTTGATCGCCGTCTCAAATCCCTTATTCGCAAGGTCCAGAGCATACGGCAGCGTTGCATTGGTCAGCGCAAACGTCGATGTACGCGGCACGGCACCCGGCATGTTCGCGACGCAGTAATGCAAAACGCCTTCCTCGTAATAGGTCGGATTCGAATGGGTTGTGGCGTGGGTAGTTTCAAAACAGCCGCCTTGATCGACGGCAACGTCGACGAGTACGGCTCCGTTCGGAATGACCTTGAGCATATCGCGTGTAACAAGCTTCGGTGCAGCGGCGCCGACAACGAGGACCGCACCGATCACGAGGTCGGCGTGCGAAATCGCCTCTTCAATTGCAAACCGCGACGAGGCGAGCGTTTGCACCTTTGACAGAAAAATATCATCCAGCTGACGAAGCCGATCAAGATTGCGGTCGATAATTGTTACCTTTGCACCCAAACCGACAGCCATTTTGGCCGCCTCGGTGCCGACGATGCCGCCGCCGATAATAACGACGTTAGCCGCCGGCACGCCGGGCACGCCGCCGAGCAAAATTCCCCGGCCGCCGTTCATTTTCTCAAGATATGTCGCGCCGACCTGCACCGACATTCGCCCGGCCACCTCGGACATCGGCGTCAGCAGCGGCAGACGGCCCTTGCGGTCGGTGATCGTCTCATACGCGACGCCGGTCACTTTGCGTTCCATCATCTGCTTTGTCAGCTCAAATTCGGGCGCAAGGTGCAGATATGTAAACAAAAGCTGGTTTTCACGCATCCGCGGATATTCAGGCGAAATCGGCTCTTTGACCTTTACGATCATGTCGCCCTCGGCCCAGACGTCGTCCGCCGTCTCAAGCATTTTTCCTCCGGCTTTTACATACTGGTCGTCAGCGAATCCCGACCCTTCGCCCGCCGCTTTCTGCACAAAGACCGTGTGGCCGGCATTAGCCAGCGCGTTAACACCCGCCGGTGTCAGCCCAACGCGATATTCATTATCCTTGATCTCTTTTGGTAATCCGATCTTCATTTATATAGCTCCTGATATTTCGATGATAAATCGTTATTAATCGGAATTATAATGGGTAATTGTGATTAACTGAAATGCCATAGGCGGGTTTTATCGCCCGGATCCGGAAATGCCAGTAACCGGCGACGGACGAAAGTCGTCATTCCTTATATACCCTTCGAGCGGCTTGCTATCTAGTCGCCACTACAATCGATATGAACAACCGGATAGATCGCCGCGCATTTATAAACCGTGGTCTCGGCTCGCTGGGCGCGGCCGCAATGTTGCCGACCGTGCCTGCCCTAGCCGAGGCAACTGGTGACGTGAGCCAGACAGCCATATATCCTTTCACGTTATCAGACGCAACCCTAAAACGCCTGCCAAAAATGATGGCGCTTGCCAATGTTCCCGGCGCTGCGGCCGCGATCGTCCATAACGGAAGGCTCGCCTGGCACGGCGAATTCGGCGTCAAGAATGCTTCCAGCGGCGAAAAGGTCACCGCCGAAACTGCCTGGCAGATGGGCTCGCTCGGCAAGCCGGTCTTCGCCTTTGGCGTGATGAAGCTGGTCGAGGATGGCAAACTCGATCTCGACCGCCCGCTGTTCGAATACGTCGGCGGCGAAGAGCTCGTAAAGGACGATCCGCGTTCAAAACGCGTCACGGCCCGCCACGCCCTGAGCCACTCGACGGGATTGCAGAATTGGCGATTTCAGGCCGGCGATACGTTCCAGTTCGCGTTCTCGCCCGGCGAACGCTGGTCGTATTCCGGCGAGGGCATCTATTATCTGCAGCGAGCGGTCGAGCAGATCACGGGCCAGAGCCTCGAACAATTCATGCGTTCGCGCGTATTTGAACCGCTGGGGATGAACAACAGCAGTTATTTCTGGCTGCCGCAATACGAACGCGATCTCGCGGCCGCGCATAACGGACAGGGCGTGATGACACCCGATTATCTTGTTCAAAACGTCCCGCGGCTCAACAAGGTCGCCGAAGATCAGAAAAAGCCGGTGATCGAATGGCGAAACGCGGATCAGGAACGCGCACAGGGAAGCGTCGAAAAACGCTTTCCGCCATTCCCGACATTTTTCTCGCTGAATGCGGCTGGCACGCTCATCTCGACGACCGCCGACTACGGCAAATTCGTCGCTTCCCTGCTCGAGCCGCCAAAGCCCTCGGGCCTTACCGCGGCTTCTGTTACGGAAGCGCTAAAGCCGCAGGTCCGTATCAACGATAATATTGCGTGGGGTCTCGGCTGGGGACTGCAGACCGATTACGACGGCCGGCCGGGTTTTTGGCACTGGGGCGAGGGCATTAACTATCGCAATTTTGTACTAGCCGACCGTGAGTCTCGCTCGGCCATTATCGTCTTTACTAACGCACGCAACGGCCGCAAGATCTGGGAACGCATCGCCGCCGACGCCGCCGGCTCTGACCAGCCGCTTTTCGTCTGGTTGTAAAATTCTGACCGGATAAGCCTCACCCGCATTCCGACTAGGAGGTGAATTCACAAAACGGTTGGCTCAGGACGAACGCACCCCGCCTAGGTGATCACGGAGTACTACGCCGACAGAGTTGCGACATCACACGCGTCCTTAAATTTTATCGGTCTCTTAGATTGCAAAAACGATTCTCAGTTGACTAAACCATATCTTCTTCGGCACAGTATTCGTGGTAAATGCCTGTTTCAAAGCAAAGAAAAAAGAAGGGGATCCAACACCGAACCCCAAAGTCGCCCAAGCCTGACCTCACATTCGACGGAAAAAACTTTTGGATTGGTGAGAAGAAGTATGACGAGATTAAGTCAAATCCCGACTTTATAGCGGCAGTTCGGCTCGGACGTGTGGTCAATGCCTTGAGCTTTTCGGTGAACCTACTTATACGGCATTTAGATTTTAAGTCTGAATCGCCAGCCACACTTCGCAATCATGTCCGTTCGTTAATGCTGGTTGCAGGGTATGTTCACGAGGCACTATCAGTTTTCTATTCTTTGCGGTTGGCTTATCAATCATTCGATTTCTTCTCGAAGATAGACGCTTTACTTTACCCTACCGACAAGAGCAGAGAAATCCTTCTAAAAGTCATTCGGGACGGCGGTGCCTTTCACTTGGATTCTGATAACAAAATTACCGCCAAAACCTTGCTCGCACTGGATTCGGATGGATACGACATTTTCACCGCCGAGTCCGATTCAGCCTTCCACTTCTATTTCAATTTCTCCGATGTGGTTGATCTCAATCATTTTCTAGCACAAATGAGCGACGAGATGACCCTTCAAGAGAAACAAAATGAAATGTTTCTAGCAGTTAACCAAGTTGCGAAGGACGCATTCATTGCGGCTCACGAATGCTTGCTAGGACTACTGTTACGGCTGCCCTTCGGACTTAAGGAACGAAAGCTTTAAGGGTCCGGCAGCATTATCGCGATTTTCGGCTGACACCACTAACCCTTATTCTCAACAACAAAAATGCCGCGCGGATTCCGGCTCCCGAAGGGCAAATAGCCACGCCGTTTACGGCGTGGGCAGAGTCGGAGTATATTTGAGCAGCCCGTTTTAGCGGGCTTTTTATAGCGGCTTTAGGATCCGGACCGAAAGGACGTTAAAACGCCCTTTGAGATCTATTGGCGACCCGACCACGTGCTGAAGCACGTGGCTATTTGCCGCGAAACGCGGAATTCACAAGGGCGGATAACGACTGATCGCCCGATGAAGTACGTTGGTATTTGCCGCGATGCGCGGAAAGACAGCTTCGGCGTCGTCCGGCTGTTTCATTCATTACACGCCTGACAATGTATGATACAATATTCCGATGATCCGCTTTGCGGTTTTTTTGCGCTAAATTCGTGAGACACCAGACGTAAGTTAAGCAAGCACAAATACTTTAGGCTAAAAAAGTGACGTGAGACAGGGGTGAGACACCCTGAGACACAGGCAGTAAAAACGGGGACGCGGCCCATACGCCACGCCCCGCCAAAACCTCGTTGCTTTAGATCTCGACCGCATCGATCTGAGCTTTTTGCAGCTTGCCCGAGTAATCGATGTAAAGAGACTTCCATTCGCTGAAGATGTCCAGCACCTGTGTGCCGGCTTCGCGATGGCCGTTGCCGGTGCCTTTGGTGCCGCCGAACGGCAGATGAACCTCGGCCCCGATCGTCGCCGAATTCACATAACAAATGCCGGTGTACAGCTCCTGCATGGCGTGAAACGCGTTGTTGACATCCTGTGTATAGATCGCCGACGACAGGCCGTATTTTACGCCGTTGACGATCGAGATCGCCTCGTCGAGCGTTGAGAACGGGATAACGCATGTAACCGGCCCGAAGATCTCTTCCTGTGCGATGCGCATATTGGGTTTTACGTCGGTGAAAACGGTCGGCTCGATAAAATAGCCGTTGCGATAGTCACCCTTAGTCAGAGCATTGCCGCCGCAAGCGAGCGTGGCCTTGTCCTTGTTCTTGCCGATGTCGATATACCCGAGGATCTTTTCCATCGCACGTTGGTTAATGACAGGCCCGACATCCGTTTTGAGATCGAGACCATTGCCGACACGAAGCTTTTTGACCCGTTCGACGAGTTTCTGACAAAACTGCTTATAGACCTTTTTATGGACCACGAGCCGCGACGACGCCGTGCAGCGTTGACCCGATGTTCCGAACGCTCCCCACAACGAGCCTTCGA